>JBOGGH010000281.1:0-4468 GCA_050743905.1 Acidimicrobiales bacterium | reverse complement strand
GTACAAGACCGCCGTTACGCAGGTCTTCGAGATCGATGGTGACGCTTGGGGTTCCACGGCGATCCGAGAAGTGGACATCGATCGGCAACTCGATCGATTCGCTCGACTCCGAGCGAGCAGATACAACGCGGCGAGTCTCCGGACGTATGGGAACCGTTTCAAGGCAGCCATCGCCAACTACACCAAGTACCTCGATGATCCGACGGGGTTCCGGGCGGCGGGTCGAGAGGGGCACGGACGAAGGGCACCGACAAGCCTGTCAAGGGCGCCGGGAAGATTGTCCGGACCAATGGCGGCCCGGAGACCGGATTAGCGCCAGAAAAGGTTGTCGGAGCGAGTTCTGACCTCGTTCAGTATCCATTCCCGCTTCGGTCAGGTGTCATGGTTTACCTCTCACTACCGCGCGACCTCCGTCGCGGTGAGGCCCAGCGCATAGCGCGGCATTCGTTGCAAGTCTGGCGATCGACCCCGTGCCAGAACTCGGCACGGGCAGGTCGGAGGACTTGTGACGGCGCACGGCTCGGGTGCCCCTGAGCCCTGGTTGACCCATTTCTTTCGGGTGCGGCTCCCCTGGAGTGACTACGCGGCGAGCGAGATGACACCCTTGTCGTAGCGAGACTCGTGGACACGTTGGCGTTCGTGGTCGAGGTGGAAGCGCCAGTAGTCGTCGAAGTCGTCGTTTGCACGGACCGCTCGTAGTTTGAGGACCGCCTCTGCGCCCTTGACGCTCCAGCGTGCGCCGGTGATGTCCATCCGGTCGGCTACGAGATAGCGACACGCCCCTTCGATCACCCCGGTCGCGATGGGCCACCCGGAGGAAAGTGCCGTTGGGTAGTTGAGGTAGGGCGCCTTGTTCTTGAGATACCTGGCTGCCTCGTCGGCCTTCTTGCGCTTCGACTTGGCAAGTCCCTCGGCCGTCGCCCGCCTGCGGATGCCGGAGGCGACCTCGCGAGCCTTTCCCTCCAGCACGGCGAGCGCCCGGTCGCGGACCCATTCCTCTGCGGCCGCGTCGCCTTCGGCGAAGAAGCACCACGCTGCCGCCCACAGGTACTCGATCACGTGGACGAGGTCGACCACGATCTGCACTTCGACGCCTCGTAACTTCGCCTCGGCACCGATGCGGTCGATCTGGTGGTTGTTGCCGTCGACGAGGGCCACCCATCTGCGTTTGTGGGAAAGGTCGCGCCGCTCCGCCTCGTCGAAGAGCTGTCCCACGACCTCAGCAGCGTCGTCGACGACGCTCGCGGTCACCCACTTGTTCTTCGCCTTCGGTGCCTCCGGCGGAGGATCCTCGCCTGCCTTGGACGCCATGACGTCGGTCGGGCTCCGAGGCGCCGGCGTCACGTCGTAGACGGCGCCGACCTCGGCCATGCGCTTCCTGTTGCGCTTCTCGCCCTTGGAAAGACGCGTGGTGAGCTTGTTTCTCGCCGCAGCGGCCGACTTGGCGGTCTGCTCCCGGAGCGAGTCGGGGCGCATGACGATGCCCTTGCCGTCGGCCGAGATCACGAGGATGTCGGCCTCGTCGACCTCTGTTCGGGCCCTCGTCGCGTAGAACTCCTCGACGTCGGTGACGCTCCTTGCCGAGAGGTTCTCCACCTGGCGCTTGCCCACGTGCTGACCGGTCGCCCGCTCAAGCGCCGCGACGGCCTCCTCGAAAGATCCCCGGGACGCCTCGACCGCTGCCAGCCGGCGCAGCCCGTGGGAGTGGCGCTCTTCTGGCAGGTTCAACAACGCATCGGCCGGAAGAAGGTTCGGGTGACCGCGGTGGCGGTAGGCGAGGCGCTCGACGTCGACCGTGCCGAAGATCGTCCCAAGCGGTCGGCGGTGGCCGGTTTCGACCGCTCCATGGACCACGCCGTCGGAATCCGTCACATCTTTCATTCGCACCTCGTTCACGGCCCGAAGCGAGAGGTGGTCCTGGAGCATCCTGCGCAGGAGCTCGCGGCCACGGACGTCGAGCTGGTCCTCGAGCTCACCGTGCGCGAGCGCCGCTGCCTCTGGCCCCCCGAGCCAGCTGATCATCTCCTCTGCGCACTGGCGCGAGGCGCCGAAGTGCTCTCCCCCAGCCGCCGCGCTCACCTGCGGCCGCCTCTCCGGCTGCGAAGTGCGGCGACCCCGTGTCTGGCCGCGTCCTCGAGCTCCTCTCTCGCCGACTCGTAGCGCGCGAGCGCCGCCTTCACCTCCTCCACCTCCCCGGCGCTCAACGTGAGGGTCTTGGTCCGGCCGTCCTCGGTGTAGGTGAGCGCGGGGCTCTCGTGGGGCTCGCCGGCCGCGCACCTACAGGTCGGCTTCCCGCAGCGGCGCCGGAACGTCGTCAAGGTGCCATGGAGCACCAATGGTCGGGCACGGCGTGCGATGCAGGGCATCGTAGCTCCTCTCTGTAGCTATATATCACTACAGAGAGACAAGCCTGCCCAACTGTGAAAGTGGTGGATGCTGCGGACTGCGAGCCCTTCAGGCTGCCGAGATCAAGGGAGCGCGGGCGTCACTGCCGAGGAGCCGCACCCATTCGAATCAGCGAGGAGGCCAGAAATCCCCTGGCATGGGTGACCAGCGGGGGCAACCGTGGAAAGCCTGGTGAAGGGGCCAAACCGAAACTAGCATCGCGCACCGCAGCGCGTCGCGGATACCTGGGGCCACGCCGGACCGGCTCACCGCTCTGGTGGTGCGGGTAGTCGTGGTGGTTGCTCCAGCGAGACCGTCGAGGGGTACCGCTCGGGTGGCCCGTGCGCGTAAAGGTCCAGGGTCATCGTCCCTTGGACGTGACCGTGGCACTCGGCGACCGCCGCACGTCCACTCCGGCCGGAACGCCGCCCGCTACGCCTCTTGAACGTCGCCATCCTCGACGCCGAGCTTGCCTGCCAGGGCGCTGAAGTGGCCGGGCTCGTAGTGGACGACCTTCCCGACGGCTACCTCGTCGATCCCGTGGCGCAAGCGCTCCGTGGCCTCGGCGTTGCGGAGCATCGCCAGCTCCCGTTCGGAAATGGAGACCACCGGCGTTAGCAGGTACTCACCGCTCGGCAGGAGCCGGATGCGGAAACGGGTTTGGCGCGGCTCCACGACCTTCGCCAAGGGGAGGCGGTGGCGGGAGTCGACATCGATTTCTGCGATGGTCTTTCCGATGGCGTCGATGTTGTTCGTTTCGATGTCGTTGGTTTGGGTGCCCGTAGTAACCATGGTCGTACATTACCGATTCTGGAACGATGCGTCAATAAACATTACGGACCATCATGTCACTTGCAGCATCGGTCCACTGTGCATAGTGTAGCGGAATGGTGTTCGAGCTGCTCCTCGCCAATAGCGTGTCCGCCCTGGTAGATGACCTCGAATCGAAGGATCCCCAACAGCATCGGAAAGTGATCCGGTGCCTGGCCAAGCTGGAGCAGAACCCAGAACATCCCGGGTTGCAGTCACACCCCTACCGGACTTTCGACGGGCCGAACGGCGAGGCCGTCTTCGAGAGCTACGTCGAGAACCGCACCCCTGCGGCTTGGCGGGTGTGGTGGTTCTACGGCCCTGAGCGACGCCAGATCACCGTCGTCGACCTCGGACCGCACCCGTGAACGACGGGTGGTGCCGCTTCCATAAACCTCCCCTAAAGGTCGAGCACCGCCCCAAGCAGGTTGGCGGCATCACGGTCCCGCTCCGGGAGCGCGTGGGCGTACCTGTCCAGCGTCATCGTCGCCCGGGCGTGCCCGTGGCGCTCGGCGACCGTGCGGATGTCCACGCCGGCCGCGATCAACGTCGAGACCGAGAAATGGCGCAAGTCGTGGAACCGGTAGTGCACGTTCAGGGCCGAACAGACGCGCTCGAACCCATGGGTCAAGGTGTCCGGATTGACCGGCCTGGCACCGTTGGCGTTGTAGCTCAGGACGTAGGGATCGTCCACGAGCGGCGACTCGGCGCGCTCGGACAGGTCGACCATGTAGGCCCATCGACGTTGCAGGACCCCGCCCGCGACCGGGTCGAGTGCAAGGACCCGCGACGCGTGCGTCTTCGTGTCGCCGACGTGCTGCTCGCCCCTTGCAACGGTCAGCGACCGGGCGATCCTGACCCGGCCGCCGACGAGGTCGACGTCCGACCACCGGAGCGCCACCAGCTCGCCCCTGCGTGCCCCCGTGAGCGCCGCGAGTGCAACGGCGGTACCGAGCACGGGGTCTTCCTGCTCGGCGGCGCGCACCAACGCCGTCAGGAGCGCGGGCGTGGGTACGGCCATGTCCTTCCTGACCGGCTGAGGCGGCGTGGCGCGCTCGGTGGGCGCCTGGCCGATCCATCCCCACTTCACTGCCTGCCGCAGCGCCGCTGAGAGGATGCAGTGGTACTTGTGCACCGTCGCAGCCGAGAGCCCTTCGTCCAGCCATCGGCGGTAGGCCGCGTCGAGGGTGTCGGCGCTGAGCTTGTCGAGACGTTGTCCGCCCAGCACGGGTCGGATGCGGTGCTCGATCTTCCGGCGGTTCTCCTCGAGGGC
>JBOGGH010000280.1:0-4474 GCA_050743905.1 Acidimicrobiales bacterium | reverse complement strand
CGGTAGCCCTCGCCGGTGCCGTGCCCGTGCGTCCACCGAGCCGCTCCTGCCCGTGCCCCGTGCCGCCCGTCCGCTGGCGGGGCGGGCCCGGCAGAGCGTAGCGAAGGAGGCCGGCCGGCGGCCGGTACGATCGTCGGCCTGTGCCTCCCGCACCGCCGCCGGCGCAAGGACCGGTTGCCACCGGGCGCATCCGGAACTTCTCGATCATCAGCCACGTCGACCACGGCAAGTCGACGCTGTCCGACCGCATCCTGGAGCTGACGGGCGCCGTCGACCCGCGCCAGATGCGCGAGCAGTACCTGGACTCGATGGACATCGAGCGCGAGCGCGGCATCACCATCAAGGCCCAGAACGTGCGGGTCGCCTACCGCGACCACGTCCTGCACCTGATCGACACGCCGGGCCACGTGGACTTCGGCTACGAGGTGAGCCGCTCGCTGGCGGCGTGCGAGGGCGCCGTGCTGCTGGTGGACGCCAGCCAGGGGATCCAGGCCCAGACCCTGGCCAACTGCTACCAGGCGATCGAGCACGACCTCGAGATCATCGCCGTGCTGAACAAGATCGACCTGCCGGCGGCCGACCCCGAGCGCTGCGCCGCCGAGATCGAGCAGGTCCTGGGGCTCCCGGCCGCCGGCATCCTCCGCATCTCGGCCAAGACCGGCGAGGGGGTGGGCGCGCTCCTCCAGGCGGTCATCGACCGCGTGCCGCCGCCCACGGGCGACCGCGCCGCACCCGTGCGGGCGCTCATCTTCGACTCCTCCTACGACCAGTACCGCGGGGTGGTGAGCTCGGTCCGGGTGGTGGACGGCACGCTCGGCTCCGGCGCCCGGGTGCGGTTCATGCAGGCGGGCGCCGTCCACGACGTGGAGGAGATCGGCGTCCGCACGCCCACGGTGGTCCCGGTGGACGAGCTCGGGCCGGGGGAGGTGGGATACCTGATCGCCGGCATCAAGGACGTGGGCGAGGCCCGCTCCGGCGAGACGGTCACGGACGCCGCCAGCCCGGCGGCCGAGCCGCTGGCTGGCTACCTCGACCCCAAGCCGATGGTGTTCTGCGGCATCTACCCGATCGACGGCGACGAGCTGCCCGAGATGCGCGACGCCCTGGACAAGCTGCGCCTGAACGACGCCAGCTTCACCTTCGAGCCCGAGTCGTCACGGGCGCTCGGCTTTGGCTTCCGGTGCGGCTTCCTGGGGCTGCTCCACATGGAGATCGTGCGCGAGCGCCTGGAGCGGGAGTTCGACCTCACGCTCATCGCCACCGCCCCCTCGGTGGCCTACCGGGCCTACCTCACCGACGGCGCCGAGCTGGACGTGGACAATCCCACCGAGCTGCCCGAGGCCAGCCGCATCGACCACATCGACGAGCCCATGCTCTCCGCCACCATCCTCACCCCGGCGGAGTACACCGGCACGGTGATGGAGCTGAGCCAGGCCAAGCGGGGCGAGATGACGAAGATGGAGTACCTCTCCCCGGAGCGGGTGGAGCTCGTCTACCGCATCCCCCTCGCCGAGGTGGTGGTGGACTTCTTCGACCAGTTGAAGAGCCGCACCAAGGGCTACGCCAGCCTCGACTACGAGCCCGGCCCCTACGCCACCGCCGACCTGGTGCGGGTGGACCTGCTCATCAACCACGTGCCGGTGGACGCCTTCTCCACCATCGTCCATCGCTCCCAGGCCGACGTCTACGGCCGGCGCATGACGGAGAAGCTCCGCCAGCTCATCCCCCGGCAGCTCTTCGACGTGCCCATCCAGGCGGCCATCGGGGGACGGGTGGTGGCCCGCGAGACGGTCAAGGCCAAGCGCAAGGACGTCCTGGCCAAGTGCTACGGCGGCGACATCACCCGCAAGCGCAAGCTGCTGGAGCGCCAGAAGGAGGGGAAGAAGCGCATGAAGAACATCGGGCGCGTGGAGGTCCCCCAGGAGGCCTTCATCTCCGCCCTCCGCCTGGAGGAGTAGGCCTGGGGCAGGCGCGGCGGGGGCCTGGGAGGGGCGCGGGCCGGGCGCGGGGGCCTGCCGATCCCCTGGCACTCGGTAGAATCGACTGCCAACCCACTACGGGAGCAGCGATGCCCAGGACCGCCGCACGAGGACGAGGAAGCGAGCGCAGCACGCCGGCCGACCACGGCGACGCCGACGGCGGGCTCGACGCGCGCAAGGCGGCCATCCTGGAGGCGGTGGTGACCGAGTACATCGGCACCGCCCAGCCGGTGGGGTCCCAGTACGTGGCGCAGGCGGCGGGGGTGCGGGTCTCCTCGGCCACGGTGCGCTCCGAGATGGCGGCGCTCGAGCAGGAGGGGTACCTCGCGCAGCCCCACACCAGCGCCGGCCGGGTGCCCACGGACAAGGGGTACCGGTTCTTCGTGGACCACCTCGCCGCGCCGGGGGTCCTCGGCCCGGCCCAGCGCCAGAAGGTGAGCCGGTTCTTCGACCACGTGCACGGCGAGATGGAGGAGATGCTCGAGCGGACCTCGGGCCTGCTCACCGAGCTGACGTCGTACGCGGCCGTGGTCGTGGCCCCCGGGCACGAGGCGACGGCCATCCGCTCGGTCCAGCTCGTGGGGCTCGGTCCCCGGCTGGCGCTGGTGGTGGTGGTCCTGGCCGACGGCACCGTGGACAAGCGGACCCTCGAGTTCGCGGCCGACGTCCCCGAGGGCGTCCTGGAGCGGGCCGCCGGCTGCCTGCAGGCGCACGTCCAGGGGCGCTCGCTCGCCGCCTGCGACCAGCCGCCCCCCACCGGCGACCGCCACGTGGACGCGGCGGTGGTGGCCGCGGCGGCCGCGCTGGCTGAGCTGGCGGTGGCCGAGGAGTCCGACCACGTGTTCGTGGGCAGCCCCTCGCGCCTGGCCGGCGCCTTCGAGGCCGTGGAGACGGTCCGCTCGGTGCTGGCCATCCTCGAGCAGCAGCTCGTGGTGGTCACCCTCCTGCGCGACGTGCTCTCGAGGGGCCTGTCGGTGGCGATCGGCGCCGAGCACGGCTACGAGCCCCTGGCCTCCTGCGCGCTGGTGGTGGCGCCGGTCTCCGTGGGCGGGCAGGACGCCGGGGCCGTGGGCCTGCTGGGGCCCACCCGGATGAACTACCCCCAGGCGCTGGCGGCGGCCCACGTGGTGGGCGAGCGGCTGGGCGAGCGGATCGGTGGCACCCTGGAGGCCATGACCGCGGGCACGCCGGGCGAGGACGAGGGCCAGGGCCGGGCCGAGGGCGAGGCGCCGGACGGCGGTGCCGGCGGGCCGGCGGCCGGCGGCGGCGGGAAGGGAGGCCGGGGTGCCCGGACCTAGCCAGATGGACGACCTCTACGGGCTCCTGGGCGTGAGCCCGGGCGCCGACGACGACGAGATCAAGAGCGCCTACCGGCGCCGGGCCCGCGAGCTCCACCCGGACGCCAACCCGGGCGACGCCGAGGCCGAGGCCAAGTTCAAGGAGGTCTCGTTCGCCTACGAGGTCCTGCGGGACCCCGAGCGCCGGGCCCGCTACGACCGCTTCGGCCCGGCCAGCTTCGGCCAGGGCGGCGGCGCCGGCGGGGCCGGCGGGACGGGCTTCGACTTCGACGCCGGCCTGGGCGACCTGTTCGAGGCGTTCTTCGGGTCCATGGCCGGCGGCGGCCGGGGCCGGCGACGCGGGCCGCAGCAGGGCGCCGACGCCGAGGTCACCCTGCGCCTGGCGTTCGCCGAGGCGGCGTTCGGTGCCCGCAAGGAGCTGGCCGTGCGGCTGCCGGTCACCTGCGAGATCTGTGCCGGCGTGGGCGCCCGGCCCGGGACGTCACCGGTCCCCTGCCCCGACTGCCAGGGCACGGGCGAGATCCGGCGCATCCGCCAGTCCCTGCTGGGCCAGGTGGTGACGGCGGTGGCCTGCGGCCGCTGCCAGGGCCTGGGCCAGACCATCCCTGACCCCTGCACCGACTGCCGGGGCGAGGGCCGCCGGATGGAGGACCGCACCTTCGTGGTGGAGGTGCCGGCCGGCGTGGAGGACGGGTCCACCCTGCGGCTGGCCGGCCGCGGCCCGGCCGGCCCGCGCGGCGGCGCCAACGGGTCGCTGTTCGTGCACCTGTCGGTGGCGCCGGACGAGCGGTTCGAGCGCTCGGGCGACGACCTGCACGCCACGCTCCACGTGGGCGTGGCCCAGGCGGCGCTCGGCACCCAGGTGGAGGCGGCGACCCTGGAGGAGCCCCGCACGGTGGCGGTGGCCGCCGGCACCCAGAGCGGCCACGTGGTGCGCCTGAAGGGCCTGGGCGTGCCCCACCTGCGTGGTCGCGGCCGCGGGGACCTCTACGTCCACGTGGTCGTGGACACGCCCACCGCCATCGACGCCCGGCAGGAGGAGCTCCTCCGCCAGCTCGCGGCCGAGCGGGGCGAGGAGGTGGCCCCGCCGGGGAGCCACGACGGCGTCTTCTCGCGGCTCCGGTCGGCCCTGAGCTGACCCGGTGGGGGGGCCCGGGGCGCCGCCGGAGCGGCCGGCGTGGCCGGACGGCGTGGCCG
>JBOGGH010000279.1:0-4492 GCA_050743905.1 Acidimicrobiales bacterium | reverse complement strand
GAGCTCCCGCGCGTTGGTGCCGGGCCGGGCGGGCCGAGGGCGCGGGCGCTGCTGGACATCTCCCGACCACCGCTCGACTTCGTGGCCCTCAGCACCGGGCTCGGGGTGCCGGCCACCCGGGCCACCACGGCCGGGGAGCTGGTGGCGGCGGTCGAGCGCTCGCTGGCCGAGCCCGGCCCGTCGCTGGTAGAGGCCGTGCTGGCCGGCCCATGAGCCGGGCGCCGGCGCCCGCCGCCCGCCGCCGCGGCGTCAGACGTTCAGGCCGGTGACCAGCTTCGGCTGGTAGGGCGGGGCGAACGTGTGGACGTGGTCCCGGGCGCCCCGGGTCAGCGCGTCCACGTAGGCCAGCTTGCGGATCATGTAGGAGTGCCGCTCCTTGGGGTCGAGGTAGAGGTTGTACAGGCGCCCGTAGGGGAACTGCCGGAGGGTGCCGGTGAACCCGCCGCCCCCGTGGACGTCGGCGTCGTCGTCACTGATGGCGTTCAGCACGAACTTGTACTCCCCCACCCGCAGGGCCGAGAACCGCTGGCCCAGCCAGTAGTACTGGTACTTGCGGTTGGACAGCCCGTCCGGGGACAGGAGGAACGAGGACTGGTCCACCCCGTCCACGTACCGGTCCTCGGGCACCAGCGCGTCGGCACCGGCCAGGTGCGCCACCGTGGGCAGGAGGTCGGTGAAGGAGAACAGGCCGTCCGACCGGCGGTCCTCGGGGACCATGCCGGGCCACACGAGGATGCCCGGCACCCGCACCCCACCCTCCCAGGTGGAGCCCTTGGCGCAGCGAAACGGGGTGTAGGCGGCGTCGGGCCAGGTCTCCATCTCCGGACCGTTGTCCGAGGACACGAAGACGAGCGTGTGCTCGAGCTGGCCGGTGGCCTCCAGCTCCCCCACCAGCCGGCCCACGATGTCGTCCAGCTCCACCACCGTGTCCTTGTACGGGTGGCGGGCGGGCGACGCGCCGAGGAAGCGCTCGTGGGGGTAGTTGTCGAAGTGCGCCCCGCGGGTGCAGTGGTAGAGGAACCAGGGTCGCTCGTCGCCGGCCATCCGCCGGAGGAAGTCCACCGAGTAGTCCGACCACCGGTCGTCCAGGAGGGAGAGCACCGGGATGGTGACCTCCTCCACCTCCTCCACCTCCCCGTCGCGGGTGGCGTGCACGAAGCACTTGTTGAAGGGCATGTTGCGCACCCACTCGGTGCGGGCCTCCGAGTACGCCATCTCGGGGAAGAAGTACGGGTCCCGCCACTCGGTGTACATGTCCGAGACCGAGAGGAAGCCGTAGAAGTCGTCGAACCCGCAGTGCTGGGGCTGCGAGGCCACCGCCTCCCCCAGGTGCCACTTGCCCACCGCCTGGGTCACGTACCCGGCGTCCGAGAGCAGCGCCGCCAGCGTGCGCTCGTCCTCGAGCCCGCCGGGCTCGCCGTACATCGGGGGCCGCTGGAGGCCGTGGCGCATGGGGAGCCTGCCGGTCAGCAGGCTGGCCCGCGACGGGGTGCACGAGGGCTCCGAGTAGCACGACGTGAGCTGCAGGCCCCGGCGCGCCAGCCGGTCGATGGCCGGCGTGGGGGCGCCCACCGCCACGCCGCCGCCGTAGCAGCCGAAGTCGCCCCAGCCCACGTCGTCCATGAGGACGAACAGCACGTTGGGCGGGCGGCCGTGGCGGGCGGCGTGCTCGGCGATCCTGGCCTCGGCCACCTCGAGCTGCTCGGCATGGACGAAGTGGGGCTCGCGGTGGTCGGCCCGGCGGGTGGCGGGCGTGGCGATCGGGTCGAAGGGGGGCATCGGGGCGACGGTACCGACGCACGGCCGCCGCCGCCAGTCGCTCGCCCCGAGAGATCAGTGGCTGTCCGAGTGGGGACCGCCTCCTGCTCTCGCCCGAGGGTTCACCTGGGCCGCCGGGCCTCGGTGACGAGGGATGCGGCGTGCTCACGAAGGTACTCACGGAGGTACGGGACGGTGAAGTCGACCAGGCCGTAGCCGGCCTCACGGATCACCTGGGCGCGGATGAGCCGCAGCCGGTACTGGCTCGTGTAGTTCAGGTCGGCGTCGAGGCGGTTGGCGATGTCGGAGAACCGCGACGGGCCGTCGTCGACCGCCATCGCCAGGAGGAACGAGCGGTCGACGTCCGACGTGCGCTTGAGGACGGGCCCGTGGACGAGCTGGCCGATCCGTCGACGGGCCACGGCCACGCCGGAGGCGACGTCGGCATCGGTGATGGTCTCGTGGGCAGGTTGCTGCCGCCAGATGGTGGCGCCGACGAGCTGCACCATGAACGGGTATCCCTCCGTCGCCTCTGCGGCGTTGGCGAGGGCTCCGGGTTCGATGCTGCGGCCGGCACGCTCGATCGGCTCTCGGATGGCGTCCTCGACGTCGGCCAGGTCCACCGCGCCGAGCTCGTGGCGGTCGGCACGTTCGAGGAAGGTGGTGCCGTCCAGGGCGACCAGGTCTTCGACGGCGCCTGGCAGCCCGGCGCCGGCGAACGCGATCTGGCGGCCGCGCCGCCGAGCGTGTTGCAGGACGACGCAGAGCTGCTGGAGGTCGTCGAGGTGCGTGGGGTTGATCTCGTCGACGGTGAACAGGATCCCGCAGGTACGGCGCTCGGTGAGATCGAGGAGCTCTTCGACCTGGTTTCGGAGCCCGGCAGCCGCCTCATGCAGTTCGGTGGTCTGCCAGATCGCACCCCCGCCGACGACCGGTACGGTGAAGCCGCTCGCGCGCCGTTTCGTCGAGCGCCGGCTACGGGACCGCAAGGCCGCGGGGAGATGCTCGGACATCAACCTGGTGACCATCCCCCTGCTGGCCGTCTCGGAGATGACCACCCACTGCCGATCGCCTGCCGCCTCCTCGGCGGAGTTGAGCATCACCGTCTTCCCAACACCGCGCATGCCGGTATAGAGCGCAATCCGACCGCCGGCGCCGGGGTGGTCGTCGAGGGACTCGGCGAACTGCTCGATCACCTCGTCCCGTCCGACAAGCAGTGGCGGGGTCACGCCGAACGTCGGGGTGAACGGGTTCCGGCGCGGGTTCACGCGGCCAAGGCACCACCGCTTTAGAGGTGGTTATAGGTCTTTAGAGGTTGCTACAGGTCACTACAGGTCCGGTGCCCAGGACCGTCGCGAGCGACTGACCAGGGTCAGGACCGGTCGCCGAGGTCCACCACCACCGGCGCGTGGTCCGACGGCTTGTTCCCGGCCGGGCTCTTCTTGCGGGCCTCGCGGTCCACCTCCGCCGCCGTGCACCGGTCGGCCAGCCCCTGGGAGGCCAGCACCAGGTCGATGCGCATCCCGTGGCCCTTGTGGAAGTCGCCGCCCCGGTAGTCCCACCAACTGAAGACCCCGCCCCCGGGGTGGAACCGCCGGAACACGTCCACCAGGCCCCAGTCGAGCACGGAGCCCAGCGCCGCCCGCTCGGGCTCGCTCACGTGGGTCATCCCCGCGAAGTGGGCCGGGTCCCAGACGTCGGCGTCCACCGGCGCCACGTTGAAGTCGCCGCAGACCGCCACGTCCTCCGAGGGCTCGCAGCGCGCGGCCAGGTAGGCCCGGAGCGCGGCCAGCCACGCCAGCTTGAAGCGGTAGTGCTCGCTGTCCAGGCTGCGCCCGTTCGGCACGTAGACCGAGTGGACGCGCACCCCGCCGCACGTGGCGGCCACCAGCCGGCAGCCGTGCACGTCCTCCTCGGCGTCCATCCCCCGCGACGGGTCGTCGAGCCCCACTCGGCTGACCACCGCCACGCCGTTCCACCGGCCGTCGCCGTGGTGGGCCGACTCGTAGCCGAGCTCGGCGAAGGCGCCTTCGGGGAAGGCACCGTCGGCCTGCTTGGTCTCCTGGAGGCACAGGACGTCGGGCTGCTGGGCCGCCGCCCATTCGAGCACGAGCGGCAGGCGTGCCCCCAGGGAGTTCACGTTCCAGGTGACGAGGCGCACCGTGCCCTCACCCCTCCCGGTCGACCAGCACGAACAGCAGGTCGGCCTCGCACGCCGTGGTCCCGCCCACGTGGGCCCGGCCGTGGCCGGTGCCGGCGCGGGCCGAGAGCCGCCCCACCGTGACCTCGAGCTCCAGGGTCTCGCCGGGCACCACCTGGCGGCGGAACCGCGCCTTCTCGATCCCGCCGAAGAGCGGCAGCTTGGCGGCGTAGCGCTCGTCGGCCAGGACGGCGATCCCCCCCATCTGGGCCAGCGACTCCACCATGAGGACGCCCGGCAGGGTGGGCCGCCCCGGGAAGTGCCCGGTGAAGAACGCCTCGTCGCCGGTGAGGTGCCAGCGTCCCACGGCCGAACGCCCGGGCTCGACCGACACCACCTCGCTCACGAAGAGGAACGGCGGTCGGTGCGGAAGCAGGTCGGCGGGGTCCACGCCGGCGAGGTTACCCGGGCCGGTCCCCCGTCCCCGGTCCCCGGTGCGGTCCCGGTCCCCCGCCCGGCGTGGGCGCCTCCGCACGCGACCGCCGGCACCCGGCGCGTGCGCTCAGGACCGCAGGAGGTCGGCCACGCCGGTGG
>JBOGGH010000278.1:0-4505 GCA_050743905.1 Acidimicrobiales bacterium | reverse complement strand
GTGCGGCCCGCCGGGCGGTCGCCGGGGGTGCCGCGGTGGGGCCGGCCGGCGCCGTGGCTGTCGCGGAGGCGGTCGTCACAGGCGCCGGTAGTGTAAGCCGCCGGTCCAGCGAGGATGAGGCACCGTGTCCGCCAGCACCCCCACCCACAGTCCTGCAACGCCCGGTGCCGGTGGCGGCCGGCTCACCGGCGAACGGCCGCAGCAGGGCGTGACGCCGGACTCCCTGCTCGCCCTCCATGCGGCCGGCTACCGGGCGGTGATCGAGCGGCTGGGCCCCGGCCGCCTGCTGGACGTGGGCTGCGGGCAGGGGTTCGAGTCCGTGCAGCTCGCCGGGGACGGGCGCACCGTGGTGGGGGTGGACTACAGCGCCGAGGCCACCGGGGCCGCCCTCGCCGGCTTCGGCGACCGGGGCCTGCGGGTGGGGCGGATGGACGCCCTCCACCTCGGCCTGGCCGGCGGGACGTTCGACTGGGCGTGCTCGTCCCACCTGATCGAGCACTTCACCGAGCCGGAGCGGCACGTGGCCGAGGTGGCGCGGGTGCTGGCCCCGGGCGGCGCGGCCTTCTTCCTCACCCCGAACGAGCCGGCCGACTTCGAGAACCCCTTCCACCTCCACCTGTTCGGGCGCCGCGAGCTGGCCGAGACGCTCGGGCGCCACTTCGGGGAGGTGTGGCTGGGCGGGGTGGACGCCGTGCCCCGGGTGAAGGCCGACTTCGCCGCCCGCCGGGCCAAGGCGCAGCGGCTGCTCCGCCTGGACGTCTTCGACCTGCGCCACCGGATCCCCCACCGGTGGTACGTGGCGGCGTACACCCGCCTGCTCCCCCTCGCCTACCGGCTGGTGGCCCGAGGGGACGCCGGGGGGGTGACCGGGATCACCGCCGACGACTGGTTCGTGACCGAGGACCTGGACGACACCACGCTCGTGCTCTTCGCCGTGGCCCGGCGGCCCCGGTACGGCGGGCTGCCGCCGGGCGCCGCCACCCGGCCGCCGGGCGCCTGAGGTGCTGGCGGTCGGGCTGACCGGCGGCATCGGGTCCGGCAAGTCGGCGGTGGCCGACCGGCTGGTGGCCCGGGGCGCCGTCCTGATCGACGCCGACCGGGTGGCCCGGGAGGTGGTGGTGCCGGACGGGCCCGCCTACCGGCCGCTGGTGGAGCGGTTTGGCCCGGGGATCCTGGCGGCCGACGGCACCGTGGACCGCCCGGCGCTGGCGGCGGCGGCCTTCGGGGACCCGCAGGCGCTGGCCGACCTGAACGCCATCACCCACCCGGCCATCGGCCTGGCCATGATCGAGCGCCGCAACGCCCTGGCCGGCACGGACGGGATCGTGGTGCTGGCCATCCCGCTCCTGACCGCCGCCCACCGGGAGACGGTAGGGCTGGACGTGGTGGTGGTGGTGGACTGCCCCACCGAGGTGGCGCTCGACCGGCTGGTGGGCGCCCGCGGCATGGACCGGGCGGACGCCGAGGCTCGCGTCGCTGCCCAGGTCTCCAGGGAGAAGCGCCTGCAGGACGCCGACGCGGTGGTGGACAACTCGTCCTCGCTGGAGCACCTGGCCGGGGAGGTGGACCGGCTCTGGGCGTGGCTCCAGGAACGCCGGCGGGCCTCGGGCGGCTCCGGGGGGCGGGGGGGGTATCGTGGGATGGGGGTCCGGCACCGGATGCCGTCGCGCCGTGCGGCTCCGCCTCGCCTAGAGTAGAGGCGTGCCGATACGCCGGAGGGCCTCGTGACGAGAGGGAAGGCGGCGTACGGCGGCCTTCGGGGACGAAGGACGGGGCTCGGGTTGTTGTACCGCGCGGTAGGAGTTGCGGCACTGGGGGTATGGCCGCCACAGCCGAGCAAAGGAGGAGAGCGATGGTAGATCGGCCTGGTGCTCCCCACTGAGGAGGGAGCCATCTGTATCAGGACCCACCACGGCGGGTCCTGATCTTGTCCGCCAGACGTACCCAGTTCTCGTAGGTGGTGCGGCGGGTGCCCTGTTCGTAGCCGATGACGTCGGCCCACATGTCCCGGTAGTCGATGACCGATGAGCCCAGGCACTCGTCGACCCACTCCTCGCCGAGGATTCCCAGCTTGTTGAGGACCCCCAGATCCTCGAAGAAGTTCGCAAACCGTACGAGCTGGTAGAACGCGTCGCTATTGGCGGTGTTCTCCCGCTCGTAGTATCTCGCCAGGTCGCCGGGGCTGAAGTTCTTCGTACGCTGGCGGATCCTCCACATGTCGTCCGTCTCCCAGACGCGACCGAGTTGGACCGCGATCTGTGCGTGGCGCGTCTTGGTGTCCTCCTTCAGCGACTCCCCGGCCAATCTCATGGAGCGCCACGCGAAGACCGCCGTGACCCCGGCCACCGCGACGCCGATCGCGAGCGCGAGGGTGGCCCACGCGGTCACCTGCTCCGCCCAGTTGGGGCCGCCGGTCCCTGCCGAGGGGACGAGCGCGTACAGCAGGTGCCGAAGGAGGCCGGGGTGATGTGGGAAAGGAGGGCGGAGATGCTCCCACATGGGTCGGAAGGCTAGCGCTGGTGCGCCGCCTCTCGGCCCGGCCGTCGGAGCCGCGAGGCATCGTGTACCGGCACGTCGCCTCGCGGGGTCGCCCCCGGCCCGGGCCCCTACGATCGGGGGGTGCCCCCGTTCGAGGTGGTCTCCCCGTTCCGCCCGGCCGGCGACCAGCCGGCGGCCGTCGCCGGCCTGGTCGAGGGTCTCAGTCGCGGCGACCGCTACCAGACCCTCCAGGGGATCACCGGCAGCGGGAAGACGGCCACCATCGCCTGGACCATCGAGGCGGCGCAGCGGCCCACGCTCATCATCGAGCCCAACAAGTCGCTGGCCGCCCAGCTCTCCTCGGAGCTGCGGGAGCTGTTCCCGAGGAACCGGGTGGAGTTCTTTGTCTCCTACTACGACTACTACCAGCCCGAGGCCTACCTCCCCACCACGGACACGTACATCGAGAAGGACTCGTCCATCAACGACGAGATCGACCGGCTCCGCCACGCCACCACCTCCTCGCTCCTGATGCGGCGGGACGTGGTGGTGGTGGCCTCCGTGTCCTGCATCTACGGCCTGGGCTCGCCGGACGAGTACCGCGACCGCATCCTCGGCCTGCGGGTGGGGGAGGAGTACGACCAGCGTGCCCTGCTCCGCCGGCTCGTCGAGCTGCAGTACGACCGCAACGACCTCAACCTCGTGCGGGGCACCTTCCGGGCCCGCGGCGACACGATCGAGATCCACCCCGCCTACGAGGAGACGGCGCTGCGGGTGGAGCTGTTCGGCGACACCGTGGAGCGCATCGTCCCCTTCGACGTGCTCACCGGGGAGATGGGGGAGGAGCAGGAGGACGTGGTGGTGTTCGCCGCCACCCACTATGTGGCCGGCGACGAGACCATTCAACGCGCCATCGGCACCATCGAGGTCGAGCTGCGCGAGCGCCTGGCCCGGTTCGAGCAGGAGGGGAAGCTCCTCGAGGCCCAGCGGCTGCGGGTGCGCACCGAGCACGACCTGGAGATGCTGGCCGAGACCGGCATCTGCTCGGGCATCGAGAACTACAGCCGCCACCTCGACGGCCGGCAGCCCGGGGAGACCCCGTTCACCCTGCTCGACTTCTTCCCCAAGGACTACCTGGTGGTGATCGACGAGAGCCACGTGGCCGTCCCCCAGCTCAACGGCCAGTGGGCGGGCGACCGCTCCCGCAAGGACGTCCTCGTGGAGCACGGCTTCCGGCTGCCCTCGGCGCTCGACAACCGCCCGCTGCGCTTCGAGGAGTTCGTGGAGCGGGTCCCCCAGGCGATCTTCGTCTCGGCCACGCCCGGCCCCTACGAGCTGTCCCACGCCGAGCAGGTGGTGGAGCAGGTGGTCCGCCCCACGGGCCTGGTCGACCCCGAGGTGGTCATCCAGCCGACCAAGGGGCAGATCGACGACCTGATGGCCCGCATCGACGACGCCGTGGGCCGGGGCGGGCGGGTGCTGGTGACCACCCTCACCAAGAAGATGGCCGAGGACCTGACCGACTACCTGGCCGACGCCGGCGTGAAGGTCCAGTACCTCCACTCGGACATCGACACCATTGCCAGGGTGGAGATCCTGCGCGAGCTGCGGCTGGGCACGGTGGACGTGGTGGTGGGGATCAACCTCCTCCGCGAGGGGCTCGACCTGCCCGAGGTCTCGCTGGTGGCCATCCTCGACGCGGACAAGGAGGGGTTCCTCCGGTCCGCCTCCTCGCTCATCCAGACCATGGGCCGGGCCGCCCGGAACGTGGACGGCCGGGTGGTCCTCTACGCCGACACCATCACCGCCTCCATGCGCGAGGCGGTGGGGACCACCCAGCGCCGCCGCGAGCGCCAGATCGCCTACAACGCCGAGCACGGGATCGACCCCCAGACCATCCGCAAGTCGGTCACCGACATCCTCGAGCGCCTGCGGGGCAGCGGCGAGGGGGCCGACCGGGCCCGCCGGAGCCGGGCCGACGTGCGCAGCGGCAAGGCGGGCCGCGTGGTGCGCACCCGGGCGGCGGT
>JBOGGH010000277.1:0-4523 GCA_050743905.1 Acidimicrobiales bacterium | reverse complement strand
GATGCTTGCGGCGGTGACCAGGCATACCACTTGTGTCATCGTGAGCAACCCGAACAATCCGACGGGCGGCGCGGTCGGACAGGAAGCACTCACAGAGCTGGCGAGTGACCTATCTGACGAGATACTGCTTATCGTGGACGAGGCTTACTTTGAGTACACGGACGAGTTTGCGGAGGGGGGTCGAGGCGCTCTTAAACTCTTCGAGCTCGGCAGACCTTTGATCGTCACCCGAACTTTCTCGAAGTTCTTTGGTCTCGCCGGCGTTCGCCTAGGTTACGCGGTCACCTCGGACGCCGAGCTGTGCCGCGAACTGCGGGGACACGTTGGTCCCCTCTCCGTCAGTGGTCTGGCCCTTGCTGCCGGACAAGCCGCACTCTTCGCCGAGGACGAGTATCTCGAGCGGCTTATAAAGCAGAAGGAGCAGAGAAGCCGGCTCTGGAGTGCTCTCGATGAAATGGGTCTTTGTCCTCTTCCGACTCAGACCAACTTCGTCTACTGTGGCGAACCACACCCTTCTGTTGCAGACTGGTTGGCCGAGCGACACCTGAGCATCCGCGCCGGCTCGACCATCGGCAGTCCCGGTCATATGCGAATCACTGTAGGTCGTCCCGAGGATAACGAACTTGTGGTCTCACTGTTGAGGCAGTGGCTTGCCGACTTTGGTCGGAACTGGATCCGATAAGGGTGCGCTAACCTTGAACGAGGGGATATAAGCTCTCCGGTTATGCCGTGATCCGGCTCCCGAACGCGGCCGGACTCGGGTCTTCTCCATCCGAACGGGGCATGCCTCCATTAGGGTCGAGCGCCGGCGCGGTACTGGCTGATCGATCGGCCGGTTCCACCAGGCCATCGTGGTGACATCTCTCAGCACAGGGGCCCGGAGTCCGAAAGGTGGGCCTTGCTCGCCATCATCACACCCGCTGAACTCCCAGGCGCCGGCAAGGCATGCGTTGACGACGCCGCAGACCTCACTTGATGTTACGGACTGGCCAGTTGCTCGCCCGTCGAACAGGGGACTTGTCGCTCCGCCCACGGGAAAGATCTCTCCCACCGCCGGAGGTCACGCTACCGGGGCCCTGGCGTCTCCCCGGACCGGACTCGCCGGCTGACTTAGACAGCTTGTCGCTCGGTTGTGTCATCAGCATCTCCTGCATCCGGGCGCCAGGATGCCGCAACCACAGGCTCATAAGCCTGATTTAAACGGTATTGGGGAGGACGCCGGAGCGCCTGTACACTCGATGGCAACAGCGCGGGTGCCGACAGCCCCGCTGTGAATCCAAGCTCCCCGGTCTGCCGAGCATCGTCCACGGCTCCAAGCGGTCAACGGACGGAGCCAGCCCGGTCACTGGGAGGGGACCAGATCGTCGGAGGGCGAGTGCCCCCTCGCTGCTGTGGCTCACCGGGTGGGTGACCGCTACTCGATCGGGTGACGGTCCCCCGAGGACCATGCCCGCGAGGCGATGCTGGCCGGCCTCGCCTGTGGCCTTGGGCGCATCCCGTCGCACCGGCTGTGATCCATCCCTTTACAAGGGAGCGGGTTGGGCTGCTGGCCGCAGATCACTGCCACCTACAGCATCGACGTCTGGCTATGTGCCACGCACCGTCCGTGACGGAGCCAGGTGGAGAGGCTGAAAACTGCCGGTGGCGCTTCTGGTTCCCGCGGGGACCCATCTCGGCTCCGTCGACCAGGCCCGCTCGATCACGTCGCGTCGATCATCAACGGACAGTGCCGCCGCAAGCTCGGCTAACAGAGCCCACCGCGCTGGTAGGCTGCGGCAGCCGTGCAGTGATCACTGGAACTGGCCGGCGGATGGTGCGCAACCTCCTCGCACACGTGACGGGATCGCCCGGGCAGCCTGCGGTTGCTGTACGATTCACGACTGATATGGGGTGTCCATGAAGCTCTACCCGGCGTCAGTGATAGCTTCTCGCCAGAGTGACATGCAGTCCCACTCGACTTCAACGAGCTGATATCTTACGAAGCCCGGCGGGCAAGAGAGGGTGCACGTGACGTCTCGGTCGATCTGGTTCGGGCGGGCAACGCGCCCTCTCTTCGGGTGGTTCCACTGGCCAGCGGACGAGTCGATTCGTGGGGGAGTCGTCTTGTGTCCACCGATCGGGCGCGATTACGTACAGTGTCACTACGCCGTGCGCAAGGTGGCGCTGCTCCTTGAGCAGCAGGGTCTCTGCGTTCTGCGCTTCGACTACGACGGCACTGGAGACTCGGCTGGGGACGACACCGATCCTGGTCGTGTGGAAGCCTGGCTCGACAGCATTGATTACGCACTCGAGTATGTGCGCCAAGCCGGCGCCAGGAGCGTCTCTCTCGTGGGCATGCGCCTCGGCGCGACGTTGGCTGCCGTAGCCGCCGAACGCGACAGCGCGATCGAGTCTCTCGTCCTGTGGGACCCGTATGACTCGGGCCGCTCTTTTCTGAGCGAGCAGCGGGCGCTTGCTGCTATGTCGCTCTCAGTGAAAGCTACTCGTGAGGATGGCTCGCTTGAGGGCCCTGGGTTCGTCTATAACTCCGAGACGGTCCTGCACCTTCGAGATCTGAGTATCGCTTCCACTACGGGCAAGCTGGCTTCCCGGATCCTCGTGCTCACACGCTTAGGCCAGCAGCCGAGCCCAGCCCTCACCGATCGACTGTCTAGTGAAGCCGTCGAATGGGGAGACGCCGTCGGTCAAGAGGAGCTGATCGACACCACCGCACCCAACATTGTTCTGCCGGAGCAGACCATTGCTCACATTGCCGGCTGGTTGGCAGGCATACCGGGAGGCGATCGCTCAAGAGCTCTAGCGCCAGAACATGTCGAATCGGCGGAAATAGTAGATCCGCCGACTGGCCTTCAGGTCGTGGAACGTGCTGTTGCCTATGGGCAGGCAGGTCTGTTCGGTATCCTGAGCGAGGTTCCAGGTGTATCCGCAGGGCCGACGATTCTGATGCTCTCGGTGGCGACCGAACATCACATAGGGCCAGGCAGACTGTGGGTTGAGCTCTCCCGTCACCTGGCCACCAGAGGAATGCGTGCACTCAGAGTTGACCTGAGTGGTGTCGGCGACAGCGGGGTAAGACCCGGACAACCGGAGTTCGTCACGCATGCGCCTGAAGCGTTTGCGGACGTGGCCGAACTCTTCGAGGCAGTCTCGGCCGCGGATCCCGCCGGAGTCGTCCTACTCGGGCTCTGCGCCTCCGCCTACCAGGCGCTCGAAGGTGCACTCACCCTGCGGCCTCGTGGGGTTGTCGCTCTCAATCCCATCCTTACCCTCCGACCTCCAGAGATGAGGGCAGGTGGGCAGGTCGATCCGAGGCGACGCCTCGTGCTCGCAAGAACTCCAATAGTGCAGTCCTTCCACGATAGAGGTCCGCTCTCGCCTCTCCGGCGCCGTTTCCCGCGCCTGGGCTGGCGGATACGGATGCTGCTGGCAGGATCCACGCGACCTGGTCGGTGGCTGCGCCAACTAGTTGGCAGCGGAGTCAACGTGTTCATTGTATGCGGAGACCGCGAGGTACGTCCTTTTACTTACGGGATGTCACAACATACCCTTGCAAAGCTTCAGGCGTCTGGCCAGCTCCACCTCGAGTATGTCTCTGGCATTGACCACGGGCTCCTAGTGGCAGCGGACCGACAGATGGTCACGAACCTTGTCACTGACCATCTGCTCACCCTTTTGTCCGTTAGTCGAACGGCGCACGAATGACACGACCGGAAAGGCTCGGAACTCGTCGGGGTCTTGCTGGACGGGGTGATACGGGGGACATTGAGGCAGGCGAACTCTTCGCCGGTTGGTCGCCCCTCTGGATGCAGCTCGCGAGCCTTCGCGGGCGCGAACCTCGCCAGAAGCCAAAGCGCAACCCGACGGGGCTCTCCGCCTGGCGCCCGCCAGGGGCGCGCCGCTGATAGCGCGCGGCTACTGCCAGGCCGAGGGGGAGCCGTTCAGCTCGGCGAGCACGCCGCCGGAGACAGAGCCATCGACGAAGCCATCGGGGCCGGCGCTCTGCTGACCGGGATCGTGCTCCTCGGCGTCGTGACTCTCGGCGTCGGCCGACGACTGCCACGGGAGCACCACCTCGGCCGAGGCCGGCTCGGGAGCGGTACCGAACCCTTCGTGCCGGCCGCCTACGGCCGGATCGCTCGGGGCAACAGGGCCAACAGGTTCGCCGGCCACGGCATGCTCTCCCGGCTCGAGGTAGCGATCGACTCCGTGCACGGCGGCGCGGTGGCTCCCGAGCGCCTCGTCGACGGCGGCCTCGTAGGCCGTGCGAGCGTCCTCCACCCGGTGGACGTAGCCCTCGCGGGCGATGCCGACGCGCTCCTCGTAGGCCTTGCGCAGCTCGGCGACGGCAAGGTCGTAGCTCGCCCGCGCCTCTGCCATCACCTCCCGGCGGCTGCGGGCACTCGTCACCCCCACTTCGGACTTGTACTTCGCCCAGGCGACGTCGAGCGCCTCGCCGTGCACCGACGAGGCCTGCGCCCGCTCCCACTCGAAGACGCCCCTGCTCGAGTCGAGCTCGGTCTCGT
>JBOGGH010000276.1:0-4548 GCA_050743905.1 Acidimicrobiales bacterium | reverse complement strand
GACGGCCTGCCGGCCTCCGGCGCCGTCGCCCGGCTCCTGGACGAGGCCCGCGGCCCCGACGACCTGGCGGCGGCGACGGGCGCGGGGGAGCGCGACCGCTGGCAGGCCCAGGTGCTGGGGCGCGTCCTGCGCCGGGCCGACGTGTGGCTCCACGCGGGGGGCCTCTCCGACCACGAGGTGCGCTCGGCCCACCTCCGCCCGGTGGGCGACCTGTCGGCCGCGGTGGCCGAGGCGCTCGACGCCGCCGGTCCCGGGGCGCGCTGCTGCGTGCTCCCGCACGGCCCGCTCGGCGTGGCCGTCCCCGCCGCCTGACCGCCCGGGTGCCCGTGCCTGACTCCGGCGTCAGGGATACAGTCATGCGAATGCCGGGGGAGGTGCTCTTCGACTTCACGGTGCCCGACGAGCTCCTCCAGGAGGCCGTGTCGACGCACCGCGACAAGGAGGCCGTGGCCGACGTGGCCATGATGCCGGGCACCGGCGAGGGAAAGGCCCCGCCGCTCGTGGGCATCCTCCGGCAGTACGGGTACGCGCCGCTGGTGCTCCTCACGGCGGCGGCGATCGTGCCGGGGACGTTCGGCAACGGGATCGCCATCATCGGCAAGAACCTCGAGCACTCGTTCCACATGCACAACACGGCGCTGGCCGCCGTGACCTTCATCGCCCAGGTGGCCCAGCTCCTGTGGGCGGTGCCGCTGGCGCTGTGGGCGGACCGCGGCAGCCGCAAGCTGGTGGCCGCCGTGGCGCTCCTCGTCTTCGCCGTGTTCGCCTCGCTGATGGCGCTGTCACCCAACGTGTGGGCGTTCGCCTTCCTCTACCTGGCGGCGTCCGTGGGCACCGGGGTGAACAACACCGTCCACAACTCGTACCTGTCCGACGCCTACCCCACCGAGAGCCGCGGCCGCGTCTTCAGTTGGCACAACCTGTCCACACCGCTCTCGCAGACGGTGGGCATCCTCGTCTTCGGGCTGGTGGTGACCGCCGCCCACAACTGGCGCTACGGCCTGCTGGTGGCGCTGGCCGGCATCCCGCTGGGGCTGGCGCTCTTCACCATCGGGGAGCCGGACAAGGGGGCCAACGAGGCCAGCCACATCCTCAAGTCCTCGGGCATGGACGTCCACTCCCAGCAGGAGAAGGCGCCCCGGGTGCTGCTGGGCTCGGCGATCACCCGCCTGCTGCGGATCCGATCGCTCTACTACGAGCTGATCGCCGTGGCCATCCTCGGGTTCGCCGGGACCGGCGCGCCGCTGTTCGGCGCGCTCTTCTTCGCCGACAAGTTCCACCTCGACGTGGGCCAGCGGAGCGAGGCGTACGCCGTCATCGGCCTGGCGGCGTTCCTGGGGCTGCCGGTCGCCTACGTCCTGGGGGACCGCTACTTCCGCCGGGCGCCGCAGCGCCCACTGGTGATCTCGGGGATCTGCATCAGTGCCTACGGCGTCCTGTTCGTGGCCTCGCTCTACGTGCCCAAACTCTGGATGTGCGTCACCCTCCAGACGCTGGCCAACGCCGCCGTCGCCCCGCTGTCGATCTGCATCTTCCTGACCCTGGCGGCCACCGCGCCCCCCGAGATGCGCACCATCTGCTTCGCCATGTTCGGGGTGTTCTCGCTGGTGTTCGGCGGCTTCACCGGGAGCGTGCTCCTGGGCGCGGTGTCGGACGCCGTGGGCGGGCTGCACGGCATCATCGTGGCCCTGACCCTGATCGGCCCGGTGTGCGTGGTGGGCGGCATCTTCCTCGTTGTCGGGTCCCGCTACGTGCGGCGGGACATCACGCTGGTGATCGAGGACGTGCTCGAGCGGTACGCCGAGGGCAAGCGCCGGCAGTCCGGGGGTGCCATCCCGGCGCTCCAGGTGCACAACCTGGACTTCTACTACGGCACCAACCAGGTCCTCTTCAACCTCGACCTCGAGGTGGCGGAGGGCGAGATGGTGGCGCTGCTCGGCACCAACGGCGCCGGGAAGTCCACGCTGCTCCGCGCCGTGTCGGGGCTGGAGCACCCGCACCGCGGGGTCATCCGGATCTTCGGCGTCAACTGCACCTACCTCGAGCCCGAGCAGATCATCGGCCAGGAGGTGGCGCTGCTGGTGGGCGGGAAGATGACCTTCCCCGGGCTCACCGTCCGCGACAACCTGCGCATCGGCGAGCACTCGTTCCGCCGCGAGAAGCAGCGGGCCTCGACCGCCCTGGACGAGGCCATGGACGTCTTCCCGGAGCTGGCTGCACGGATGGACCAGCCGGCCGGCACGCTCTCGGGGGGCGAGCAGCAGATGCTGGCGCTCGCCCGGGTGATGATGACCCGGCCGCGCCTCCTCATGATCGACGAGCTGGCCCTGGGCCTGGCGCCCAAGACGGTGGACCGGCTGATGGCCATCGTCCGGGGCGTCAACGCCCGGGGTACCACGGTGATCCTGGTGGAGCAGAGCGTGAACCGCGCCATGCACCTGGCGGAGCGGGCGTTCTTCCTGGAGCGGGGCGAGATGCGCTTTGACGGCCCTACCGCCGGGCTGCTCGACCGCCCCGACCTCCTCCGCCCCGTGTTCCTGGCCGAGGCCGGGACCGGGCTGGCCTGAGCCGCCGTGTCGATCCCGGGCTTCGTCCTGCTCCAGGGGGTGGTGGTGGGGCTCAACTACGGGCTCCTGGCCCTCGGCCTGGTGCTCGTCTACCGGACCAACCGGGTCCTCAACTTCGCCCAGGGGCAGCTCGGCGTCGTCGCCGCCGTGTTCATGGTCAAGTGCAGCGAGGACTTCCACTTCAACTACTGGTTCTCCCTGGTGCTCGCCCTCGGCCTGGCGGCGGTGATGGGCGCCCTCTCCGAGCTGGTGCTGCGGCGCCTCTTCCACCGCCCCCGCGTGCTGGTGATGGTGGCCACCATCGGCCTGTCGCAGGTGCTCTTCGTCTTCACCGCCCTGCCGTTCATCCTGCCGAAGAACCTCTCCCGGCCGTTCCCGGTGCCCATCGACCTGTCGTTCACCGTGGGCGGGTACGTCTTCACGCCGGGGGAGGTGCTCACCCTCATCGTGGCGCCGGTGGTGGCGCTGGCCCTGGCCGCCTTCATCAAGTTCTCGCCGTGGGGCCTGGCCATGCGGGCGATGTCGGAGAACGCCGACTCCGCCCGGCTCTCGGGCGTATGGGTGCGGCGCATCTCCACCCTGGCGTGGACGCTCGCCGGCGTGCTGTCGGCCTTCACCGAGATCCTCGCCTCCCCCGGCCAGACGACCGTGCTCACCCAGCCGCTCAGCCCGGACCTGCTCCTCTTCGCGCTGACGGCGGCGCTGGTGGGCGCCATGGTGAACCTCACCGTCTCGTTCGTCGCCGGGATCGGGGTGGGGGTGATCTACGAGGTCCTGTCCTGGAACATCTCGTCGTCCGCCTCGGTGCAGACCATCATGTTCGCCATCCTCCTGCTGGTCCTCCTGGTGCGGGTGGCCGCCCTCCGCAAGGGGGCACGCAGCGAGGAGCGCTCCACCTGGCTCCAGGGCGGGGCCACGCTCCGCCGGACCGCCGACCGCCTGCGCGAGCGGGTGGGCGGCACCGGCGTGGCCGGCACCGTGGTGGTGGTGGCGCTGCTGCCGCTGTTCCTCACGGTGGGGAAGTCGTACCTGCTGTCGCAGATCTGCATCTACGGGGTGATCGCCCTCTCCCTCACTATCCTCACCGGCTGGGCCGGGCAGGTCTCGCTCGGGCAGTTCGGCCTGGTGGCCGTGGGCGCCGTGATGGCCGCCCACCTGGGCGGCAGCGTGCCCCTCATCCTGCTCATGCCGTTCGCCGGCGCCGTCACCGCCGTCGTGGCCGTGGTGGTGGGCCTCCCCGCCCTCCGGGTGCGGGGCCTCTACCTCGCCGTGTCCACCCTGGCCTTTGCCCTGTGGATGCAGGTGTCCGTGCTGTCGACCCCGTGCTGGACCGTGCCGCTGGTGGGCAAGCGCGTCTGCACCGGCCTGCCCAACCCGACCTCCACCTTCGTGAACCGCCCGACGCTGTTCGGCATCAGCCTGGGCACCACACGGGCCTTCGCCTGGTTCTCGATCGGCGTCCTCGTGCTCTCGGTGCTCATCGTCCGGCTCTGGCGCGACCGCGGGGTGGCGCGGCGCCTGGTGTCGGTGCGGGACAACGAGCTGGGCGCGGCGGCCATGGGCATCCCCGTGGTGCGGACCAAGCTCCTGGCCTTCGCCCTCTCGGGGTTCATGGCGGGCTACGCCGGGGTCTGCCTGGCCTTCGCCACCCAGCGGTTCACCACCACAACCTTCGCCCCTACCTACTCGATCCTGGTGGTCTCGATGGTGGTCATCGGCGGCCTGGGCTCGGTCTCGGGCGCGGTGCTCGGCGCGCTCTACCTGGTGGGGCTGCCGGCGATCTTCGGGACCACCTCCACCATCCAGTTCCTGACCAGTGGGTTCGGGCTCCTGGCGTTCGTGCTGTACCTGCCGGGCGGGCTGGCCGAGGTTCTCCGCCGGCTGGGCGACCTGGCCACGGACGGCGTGCGCTGGCTGCTCGAGCGGCCGGGGTCGTCCGCGCCGCCGGGGCCCGGCGGGGGCACCCCGGACGAGCCGGGGC
>JBOGGH010000275.1:0-4563 GCA_050743905.1 Acidimicrobiales bacterium | reverse complement strand
GGGCGTGGGGGTGGGTGGGCACCGGCGACCGGCGGTCCAGGACGCGGCGGACGTCCCTGGGCCCGAGGCGGTTCCCCCGGCGGTTGAGGAAGACGGCCTCGGGCGGGCTCTCCGCCCGGGCCATGGCCGGCCGCCCGTCGGCCAGCCACTTGGCCAGGACCGCCGCACAGCGGTCGTGCACCGGGAGGCGACGCTCCCGGTCCCCCTTGCCCCGGACGGTGACGGCGCGGCCCGCGAGGTCCACCCCGGCTCGGTCGAGCCCGCAGAGCTCGGCCACGCGGAGGCCGCCGGCGTAGAGCAGCTCGAGCACCGCGGCGTCCCGCAGCGCCACCGGGCCCTCGCCGTCCACCGACAGGAGGGTATTGAGGTCGCCGTGGGAGAGCACCTTGGGCAGGCGGCCCCGGGCGGAGGGCGCGGACAGCCGGGCGGCCGGGTCCGCGTCGACCAGCCCGCTGCGGTGGCACCAGCGGAAGTAGGCGCGCAGCGCCGCCGCCTTCCGGGCCACCGTGGCGCGGGCGTACCGCCGGGTCTCGAGGTAGGCGAGGTAGCGCCGGAGCAGCACCCGGTCGACGGCCCGCGGCTCCTCCACGCCGGCCCGCCCCGCCCACGCCGTGAACGCCAGCACGTCGGACCGGTAGGCGCGACGGGTCTCCGGCGTCCGGCCCCGCAGCCACCGGTCGAGCTCCCAGCGGTCCGCCATTCCGCCACGGTACCGCCGCTACCACGGGGTAACGTGCCCGCGAGGCTTCCACCGGGTGGCAGGAGGAGGTACGAGGATGGACCGCAGGGCGTTCCTGACGAGCTCGGCGCTGGCCGCCGGCGCGGCCGCCGCCGGCGGCCTGGTGGTGCCGGACGGCGCCGCCTGGGCGGAGAAGACGAACGGCCCTGGGCGCAACGGCGTGTCGAAGGCCAGGCCCAAGCGGGGTGGCTCCCTCACGTTCGGCACCACAGCCGAGGAGCAGGGGTTCAACGCCTCCTCGGCCCGGTTCGACAGCGTGGGCGTGATGTACGCCCGCACCGTGTTCGACCCGCTGGCCATCGTCGACGTCAAGGGCACATGGGCGCCGTACCTCGCCCGGTCGATCGCCCCCAACGCCGACTACACGGCGTGGACGATCACCCTGCGCCCTACAGTGCTCTTCCACGACGGCACGCCGTGCAACGGCGCCGCCCTCCTCCTGAACCTCCAGACGTACCACACAGCGTTCCTCACCGGGATCGCGCTGAAGCCGGTGGTCCAGACAATCAAGCAGACCGGCACACTGGCCGTGCAGATGAGCTTCAAGTACCCCTGGGTCTCGTTCCCCTTCTACCTGGCCGGCGGCGTGGGGAGCCAGATGGCGTGGGTGATGGCGCCGTCGATGATCAACGCCAAGACAGGCGGCACCGACAACCCCGTGGGGACGGGCCCGTTCAAGTTCACAAGGTGGATCCCCAACACACACTTCACCGCCACCCGGTGGGAGAAGTACTGGCGCAAGGGGCTCCCCTACCTCGACCGCATCACCTACAAGCCGATCGTCGACTACACCAGCCGGGCCGACGCGCTGGAGTCGGGGACGATCGACATGATGATCACCGACGTCCCCCAGAACATCGTCGTCTACCGGGGGAAGCAGCAGTGGTCCTACGTGGACGACACCGGCCAGGTGGTGGGCGAGCCCACAATGACCTGCCTCCTGCTCAACCTCTCGAAGCCCCCGTTCGACACACCCACGGTCCGCCTGGCCGCCGCCAAGTCGGTGACACGGGCGGCCTACGCCCGGATCATCGACCTGGGCGTCAACCCGGTCTCCACCGGCCTCTTCGTCAAGGGCACGCCCTACTACTCGAAGACCTCCCTCCCCACCTACGACCCCTCCCACGCCAAGGAGCTCGTCCGGCAGGTGGCCAGGAAGACCGGGAAGCCGGTCACCTTCCAGCTCGGCTCGATCAACGCCTCGTCCACCGAGCGCGCCGCGACATACGTCCAGCAGAAGTTGGAGCAGGTGGGCTTCAAGGTGACCAAGGCCGTGATCCAGCAGAACGAGCTCATCGACAACGCGCTGAAGGGCGACTTCGACGCCTACGTCTGGCGCCAGTTCGGCGCCGTCAACCCGGACCTGAACTACATCTTCTGGAGCACGACCACCATCACAACCACCCTGTCCATCAACATGGCCCGCAACGACGACCCGCGGGTGCAGACTCAGCTCATGGTCGGCCGCAGCAGCACCACAGCCCGGGCGCGGGTGAAGGCGTACCAGAAGATCAACGAGTACTTCGCCCAGGACCTCCCCTACCTGTGGGCCGACCGCGCGGTGTGGGCCGTGGTGGCCCATCCCACCGTCCAGAACTTCAACAACCCCACCACGCCCTCGGGTGCCAAGGCCTATGGTTTCATCGGGGGGACGATCTGGCCGACCCAGATCTGGCGTAGCTGACCGGAGGGCGGGATGAGCGGTCGCATCCTGGTGGTGGAGGACGACGAGCGCATCCGGTCGTCCATGCGGCTGGCCCTCGAGGGCGAGGGCTACCAGATCGACGAGGCGGGCAGCGGCGAGGACGCGCTGGACCAGTTCGCCGCCGACGCGCCGGACCTCGCCCTGATCGACCTCATGCTGCCGGGCATGGACGGCTTCGAGTGCTGCCGGGCGCTCCGGCGGCAGAGCGCCGTGCCGATCATCATCGTCACCGCCCGGACGGACACCCACGACGTGGTGGCCGGGCTGGAGGCCGGCGCCGACGACTACGTCACCAAGCCGTTCGTGGCCAAGGAGCTCGGCGCCCGCATCCGGGCCCTCCTGCGGCGGGCACGGCCCACCGAGGACGAGGCCACCGCCGTCCTGGCCTTCGGCGACTACGAGCTCCTCCCGGACCAGGGCGTGCTGCGCCGCCGCAGCGGGGAGGAGATCCACTGTACGCGGACCGAGTTCCGCCTCCTGTGCGAGCTGGCCGCCCATCCCAACAAGGTGCTCAGCCGCGAGCAGCTCCTCGACCGCGTCTGGGGCTACGACTACTTCGGGGACGGACGGCTGGTGGACGTCCACATCCGGCGCCTCAGGACCAAGGTCGAGCCGGACCCGGCCCTCCCCCGGCACATCCTCACGGTCCGCGGGATGGGGTACAAGCTGGTCCCCTGAGATGACCGACCCCGCTCACGGGCGCGCCCGCCTCCGGGCCCGCCTCGGCCTGCGGGCGCGGGTCACCGTGGTCTTCGGCCTGGGCGCGCTCGTGCTCTCCGTCCTCATGGGCTGCCTCTCGTACTTCACGGCACGCCACTTCCTGGTCAGCGAGCGCCAGGACGCCTCCCTCCACCAGGCCTACGTCAACGCCAAGCTGGTCCGCAGCACACTGTCCCTGGCCGAGCTCAGCACCACAGGCATCGTCAAGCTCCTCTCGGCCACGGACTCGGGCATCGCCGGCTCCAACTCCGTCCTCCACGTGAAGGGGAAGTGGTACGACCGGTCGATCTCGGTGGGCGAGCAGGCCCTGCCGGCCACACTGCGGACGCTGGCCCTGGGCGGCACCGCCGCCACGCAGTCGTTCCAGCTCGGCGGCGCGCCCGAGTTCGGCGTGGGGGTGCCCATCCCCTCGGTGCACGCCACCTACTTCGAGGTGTTCGACCTGAGCGACGTGAGCGGCACCCTGCGCCTCCTGGCGCTCGTGCTCTTCGGTACCGGGCTGGTCACCACCGTGCTGGGCGTGGCCGTGGGCCGCTCGGCCAGCAGCCGGTCCCTCCGGCCCCTGACCGGGGTGTCCAGGGCCGCCATGGCCATCGCCGGCGGCCAGCTCGGCACCCGGCTCCCGGCCACCACAGGCGACCCCGACCTGGCCGGGCTGACCAGCTCCTTCAACCTCATGGTCGACCAGCTCCAGGAGCGCATCGAGCGGGAGGAGCGGTTCACCTCCGACGTCAGCCACGAGCTCCGCTCGCCGCTCACCACCCTCTCCACCACCCTCGGCATCCTCGAGGCCCACCGCGACGAGCTGTCCGGGCCGGCGCGCCAGGCCCTCGGCCTGCTCGCCGACGACCTCCGGCGGTTCCAGCGCATGGTGGGCGACCTGCTCGAGATCTCCCGCTCGGACACCGGGTCGGCCGACGTGTCCAAGGAGGAGGTCACCGCCGGCGAGCTGGTGCGCCGGTCGGTGGAGGCCGGCGCGCGCACAGCCACCGCCGCGGCCCCGGCGGTGGCGGTGGAGCCGGACGTGGCCCACGAATGGCTGGCCGTGGACAAGCGCCGGTTCGAGCGGGTGATGGCCAACCTGCTGGAGAACGCCGCCCTCTACGGGGGCGGCGCCACGAAGGTGCGCGTCCAGGCCGGGCCCACCCGGGCCGACGGGCGGCCCACGGTGTGGGTCTCGGTCGAGGACCGCGGCCCCGGCCTCGAGCCCACCGAGCGGGCGCGGGTGTTCGAGCGCTTCTACCGCGGCCAGGCCTCGGGCCAGCGCGGCGCCGGCACCGGGACCGGGCTCGGCCTGGCGCTGGTGGCCGAGCACGTGCGGCTGAACGGCGGCACCGTCTGGGCCGACGAGGCCCCCGGCGGCGGCGCCCGGTTCACGGTGGAGCTCCCGGTGGAGGAC
>JBOGGH010000274.1:0-4580 GCA_050743905.1 Acidimicrobiales bacterium | reverse complement strand
GCTGAGCCCGGCGGCCGGGCACCGCGTGCCGCGTGCTCAGCCCTCGCGGCCGAGCAGCATGGTGGCGATGGCCGTGGCGGCGGGGTACGCACCGGTGACGCCGGCGCTCATGTACCCGGCATCGGACACCAGGATCACCCCGTTCACCGCGGCGGCGGCGTCGCTGCAGAGGAAGACCAGCGGGTACGCCTGCTCGAGCGGGGTGGAGACCTCCGTGCCGGTGGCCTCCCGGTAGTCGGCGCCGAACGCCAGCCACAGGTCCTTGTTGGCCTGGGCGAGCGGCGTGTCCGTGGGACCGGGGCAGATGGCGTTGATCCGGACGCCCCGCTGGACCAGGTGGAAGGCCTGGGTGGCCACGTAGGCGCAGATCGCCTGCTTGGTGTGGAAGTAGTCGGCCTTGCCGTGGTCCACGAACCACTGGGCGGCGCTGTCGAAGTCCGGCGTCGCCAGCAGGCCCTGCAGCTCCTCCAGGTTGGACTCCCACCCCAGCCCGGCGGCCGAGGAGATGAACCCGATCGCCGAGCCGCGGCCCAGCCAGCCCTCGTGGAGGAACCGGTCGATCATGTGCCGGTGGCCGCAGAAGTTGACCCGCTCGATGCCCGGGGTGCCGTCGGCCACGCCGGCGCAGGAGAACAGGGCGTGCACCGGGCCGCCGCAGGCCGCCACCGCCTCGTCGATCGAGGCGCGCTCGGCGAGGTTCACGTGGACCGCCGTGACGCCGGGCTGGTCCACCTCGGCGTAGTCCATCACCACCACCTCGGCGCCGGCGTCGGCCACGAGCCGCGCCGCGGCGGCACCCATGCCGGTGGCCCCGCCCACCACCACCACCCGCTTCCCGTCGTAGCGGAACGCGTCGAACAGGCTCATGGCACTCTCCCCCTCGGGGTTGGGGGGCGCCGGCTCACGCCACCACCCCGCGGATCTTCAGGTCAAGGATGGCATCGCCGTCCAGGCCGAGCTCGGCCAGGACGGCGTCGCCGTGCTCGTTGAACTCCGGCGCCCTGGCCACCGGGGCCGGCGACTCGTTGTACTGCACGGGCACGGTGACGAGCCGGAACGGCGCGCCCTTGGCGGTCCGGCAGTCCTGCAGGTAGCCGTTGGCCACCGTCTGCGGGTCGGCGGCCGCCTCCAGGGTCCCCTGGACCACGGCCCACTGCCCGGGGAACCCGGCCAGGCGCTCCCGCCACTCGGCGAGCGGCGCCGAGGCGAACACCGCGGCGAGCTCGGCCACCGCCTGGCCGGCGTTGGCCATGAGGGCGGCGTGGCCGGCGAAGCGCTCGTCGTCCACGAGGTCCGGCCGGCCGACGGCCTCGCAGAGCGCCGGCCAGTAGCGCGCCGCCTGGAGGCAGGTGAAGGACAGGGTGCGGCCGTCCGCCGTCTCGTACATGCGCGAGAGGGGATTGGAGGAGAGGCGGCCGGCCGGCGGGGGCGCCCAGTCCACGCCGAGCTGGAGCGAGAGCGCCATCGCCTGGCCCATGGCCCAGAGGCCCACGCCGAGGAGCGAGACGTCCACCACGGTGGCCTCGCCGGTCCGCTGGCGGTGGTAGAGCGCGCCCATGATCCCGCCGGCGATGGTCATGGCCCCGATGGAGTCCCCGAACCCGGGGGCCGGCGGGACCGGCACCAGGTCGTACTCGGGCCGCCGGGCGCCGGCGGCGATGCCGGCCCGGGCCCAGAAGGCGAGGGAGTCGTAGGAGCCCTTGTCGGCGTCCGGTCCGCGCTCCCCCTGGCCGGTGCCGCGCACGTAGACGATGTCCGGGTTGTGCGCCCGCACGTCGTCCACGTCGATGCGGAGCTTGCGGCGCACGGTGGGCAGCTTGTTGGTGAGGAACACGTCGGCCGTCCCGGCCAGGCGGTAGAGCAGGTCCAGCCCGTCCGGCGAGGTGAGGTCCAGCCCGAGGCTGCGCTTCCCCCGGTTGGAGTGCTCGAGCAGCACGTGGACGTCGCCGGGCACCACGGCCAGGCCGGTGGAGGCGAGGCCGCGCATGGCGTCGCCCCGCTCCACGTGCTCGATCTTCACCACGTCGGCCCCGAGGTCGGCCAGCACGGCGGACGCCGCCGGCACGAAGGTGTGCTCGGCGACCTCCAGGATCCGCACCCCCTCCAGGACCGCGGTCACCGGCGGGGGGCCGGGGCCGGGGCCAGCGCATGCGGCAAGAACACCGTGCTCATCTCTGCTCCCTCCTTCCCCCCGTTACTGGAAGTAGGAGTTTATGCAGACGAGATCACTGTTCTCAACCGAGCAGCACCGCCAGCGCCCCGCCGTCCGCCGCCGCCCGTCACGCGTCCCCCTCCCCGTCGCGCACCCAGCTCGGGCGGCGCTTCTCCATGAAGGCCCGCATGCCCTCCCGCGGCTCCTCCGAGCGCTCGAGCTGGAGGAACATGGTCTGGTAGTCGATGGGGCCGTAGCGCTCGTTCAGCATGCGCTTCACGTGGGCCCGCGCCTCGGGCGCCGTGCGGAGCACCTCGCGGGCCGCCGCCTCGGCCGCCTGGCGGAGCTGCTCGTGGGGCACCACCCGGGAGATGACGCCCAGCCGCTGCGCCTCGACGGCGTCGAACGACCGGCCGGTGAGCAGCAGGTCGCGGGCCACGGCGATGCCCACGTGGGCCGGCAGCGCGGCGGCGAAGGTGGCGTCGGCGATGCCCCGCAGGAGCTCGGGGGCGCGGAACGTGGCGCGCTCGCTGGCCACGCAGACGTCGGCCATCATCGCCAACAGCAGCCCGCCGGCCTGGCAGATGCCGTTGACCGCCGCCACCACCGGCGCCGTGCTGTCGCGGACGGCCAGGAACGGGAGCACGTCCGGCCCGAGGTCCGGGGGGACCTCGTCGCCCGGCTCGGACCGGCCCCCCAGATCCCCGCCGGGCGCGAACACGTCGTCCACGCCGGTGAGGATCAGCGCGTCCAGCCCGGGGTCGCGGTTGACCAGGCGCACCGCCCGCTTGATGCCGTAGTACATGGCCGGCGTGAGCGCGTTCCGCGCCCCGGGTCGGTCGATGACGCACCAGGCGATGGCGCCGGAGCGCTCCAGCCGCAACGACGCGGTGCCCAGCTCGTCCGCCACCGCCACCGCTACCCGCCCGGCAGGTCGTCGTCGGCCCGGACCCCGAACGACCGCAGCGCCATCGCCAGTAGATCGTAGGCGCCGACCGTGAAGACCAGGTCCATGAGCTGCTCGGTCCCCAGCGTGGCCGCCAGGTCCCGCCAGGTGGCGTCGGTCACGAGGGCGTCGCCCACCAGCTCGTCGACGGCGCGGAGCAGCGTCCGGTCCGCCGCCGGCCAGCCGGGCGCCTCCGGGCCCTCGGCCACCCGGGCCACCTCCTCCGGCCCGATGCCGGCGTCGCCGGCGAGCACGGCGTGCTGGCGCCATTCGTAGGCCGAGCCGCGGAGGGCGGCCACCCGCAGCACCACCAGCTCGCGCTGGCGGTCCGAGAGCGTGGAGGCGTAGAGCAGGTGGGCGTTGAAGGTGTTGAAGGCCCGGGCCAGGTCGGGGTGGCGGGCCAGGGTCCCGAGGACGTTCAGGCCCCTGGGCCGCCCCTCGCCCCGGCGCTGCCGGCGCAGCTCCTCGGGCGGCCGCAACGGGTCCATGGCCCGGCGCGCCGCCTCGTCCCACGCCCCCGGCGGGAGGGGCGGGACGCGCGGCTCCTCAGGTCCTGCGCCCACCGTTCACCCCGATGACCTGCCCGGTCACGTAGCCGGCCTCGTCGCGCACGAGGAAGGCGCAGGCGGCGGCGATGTCCTCGGGCCGCCCGGCCCGCCGGACCGGGGTCCGCGCCGCGTGGAACGCCACCCCCTCCCCCAGCATCCCCTTCCGCTCGGAGGCGCGCAGCATGGGCGTATCGATGAACTCGGGGGGGATGGTGTTGACGGTGATCCCCTTGGGCCCGAGCTCGAGGGCGAGCGCCTTGGTGAAGCCCATCACCCCCGCCTTCGCCGCCACGTAGTGGGTCATGAGGGGCTGGCCCCCCTGGGCGGCCGAGGACGAGATGTTCACGATCCTTCCCCACCCCGCCTCCACCATGTGGGGGACCACGGCCTGGCAGCAGTCGAAGGTGCCGGTGAGGTTGACCGCCAGAATGCGCTGCCACTGCTGGGCGGTGATCGAGAGGAACCGGTCGAAGCCCTCCAGCCCGGCCGAGTTGACGAGCACGGTGGGGCGGCCCAGGCGCTCGAGCACCTCGGCCACGCCGGCGTCGATCTGGGGACGGCTCGTGACGTCCACGGCGAGGCCCACGGCCGCCTGGCCGGCGCCCGCGCCCGCGCCGGCGAGCCTCTCCGCCGCAGCCGCGGCCGCCCCGGCGTCGCGGTCGAAGACGGCCACCGCCAGGCCGTCGGCCGTCAGGCGCTCGGCGACGGCCAAGCCGATGCCCGAGCCGCCCCCGGTGACGACGGCCACCCGCCGCTGGGTCACCGGCGTCACCGGCGTCACGGCTGGGCCTCCTGCAGCAGGCCCTCGCCGATCCGGCGCCGCAGCACGAACTTCTGGACCTTCCCGGACGCCGTCCGGGGGAGGTCGTCCACCACGTGGAGCGACTCCGGCCACTTCTGCCGGGCCAGCCCGGCCCCCGCCAGGTGCCCGCGC
>JBOGGH010000273.1:0-4601 GCA_050743905.1 Acidimicrobiales bacterium | reverse complement strand
GCGCCGGCGAGCGCGACGGCGGCGAGCCGCCTCAGGAGACGGCCAGGCCCACGATCGGCCTGTTGAGCGGGCGCCCGCCCATCGAGCCGTAGAAGGCGGCTGTCGAGTAGCAGAAGATGCCGCCGTCCGCCGCCACAAACCGGTAGCCGGTGCCGTTGGCTGTCTCGGCCATGCCCACGATGGGCTGGTTCAGCGGCTGGCCGCCCATCGACCCGTAGAAGGGCGCGTTGAAGGCGAAGACGCCGCCGTCTGCCGCCACCTCCCAGTAGCCGCCGGTGGCCACGTCGACCGCCAGCCCCACCACCGGCGCCACCAGCGGCTGCCCGCCCATCGAGCCGAAGAACTGCCCGTCCCCGAAGGCGAAGATGCCGCCGTCGGAGGCCACCATCCGGTAGCCCCGGCCGTCGGGCGAGGCGGCGATGCCCACGATCGGCTGCACCAGCGGCTGGCCGCCCATGGAGCCCAGGAACTGCGCGTCGCCGAAGGCGAAGATCCCGCCGTCCGAGGCCACCAGCCAGTAGCCGCGGCCGTCCGGGGTGGCGGCCATCCCCACGATCGGCTCGTTCAGCGGCCGCCCGCCCATGGACCCGTAGAAGCGCGCGCCCCCGTAGGCGAAGATCCCGCCGTCCGAGGCCACCAGCCAGTACCCGCCGGTGTTGGGGGCCATGGCCATCCCCACGATCGGCGCGTTGAGCGTCGTCCCGCCGGTCGAGCCGCAGAACGGGGTCCCGCCGAAGGAGAAGATGCCCCCGTCCGAGGCCACCAGGTCGTAGCCGTCCACGGCCGCCGACGGCACGGTGCAGGCCGGCACCGGGGCCGGGTCCGCCCCGGCGTTCCCGGTGAGCCGGGGATCGTGGTGGAACTCCGGCCACGACCCTCCCCCCACCGCCGCCGCCCCGTCCGACCCGGGGACCTCGTAGTGCTCGATGTAGCCGCTGCCGCCACCCGGGCCGCCGTAGCCGGCCACGGTGATGCCCACCGCGCCATCCGGGTCCGCCGTGACCAGCGGGGCGTTCTGGAAGCCGAGCGAGCCGTGGGCGGATGTGGGGCCGTTGAGGACCGCCACCTGCTGGTGGGAGCGGCCGTCGATGACGTCCACGCCCGCCGTGGTGGGCACCAGCAGGTCCTGGTAGCCGGCGCCGGTGAGGTCGGCCGTGACCACCGAGCCGATCACCGAGCCCGTGGCCGGGGCGCTCCACAGCACGGACCCGTTCGCGCCTGTGAGCACGTACACGCTGCCGCCGCCTCCCGGCTTCTGGGTGCCCTCCACCACGTCCAGCGCGCCGTCGCCCGAGACGTCGGCCAGCGCCGGGCTGCTTGTGGTGGCGCCGTCGAGGGTGGTGGACCACTGGAGGCCGCAGTACGGGTCCAGGGCCTTCACGGTGTCGGTGTCCGGGGCGCCTGTGAAGAACTTGCCGGTGCCCACGGCGATGCCCACGGCGCCGCCGGCCAGGAAGTCGCCCACGGCGGGGGAGGACTCGACGGTCTGGTTGGTCACCTCGTTGCAGATGAGCTTGCCGTTGGCGCTCAGGATGCGCACGTGGCCGCCCTGTGTGTAGGTCTGGCCCAGGCCGAACCCGGCGGTCTGGTCGCCGCCCTCCACGATCTCGGTCCGACCTGTCCCGTAGAGGTCGGCCAGGGCGGCGGTGGAGAACACGCTGTCCGAGGTGAAGAACGGCCAGCCGCGCAGGGTGGACCCTGTGGCGGCGTTCAGCGCGTACTCCTCCTGGTCGAGCGAGCCGGCCACCACGTCCGGGCCCGACCCCTGGAGCGAGCCCACCGCCAGCGACGCCTGCACGCCGTAGGCCGGCTGGGCGTCCGTGGTGGGGTCCACCACCGAGGTGTGCCACAGCACGCCGCCTGTGGGGGCGAAGGCGTCGTAGCCGCCGTAGGTGGGGTCGGCGGCGTTGCCGGCGCCCACGAAGACCGAGTCGTACGGGCTGCCGCCCAGCGGCTCGACCGAGGGGGTGGATGTGATCGGCGTGCCGGTGGAGACGGGCCAGCCGGGGACGGCCGCGCCGCCTGTCAGGTACCGCGCGTAGAGGCCGCCCGACCGGTCGCCCACCACCACGGCCGGCCCGCCGGGGAGGGTGGCCACGGTGGGCGACGACTCGGCGATGGGCGAGCCCGAGTCCGGCAGGGGCCCGGTGGACCACTGGAAGACCAGGGGCAGTGTGGCTGTCTGGGCCCCGGCCGTGGCCCCGGGGCCCACCGTTCCGGTCGCCACGGCGCCGGCGAGCACGAGCACCAGGGACGCGACGAGCGCCGCGCGCGCCGTCCGGTGGCGGCCGGTGCAGGGGCGGTCGGGGGTCAAGACACGAAAGGTAGCAGCCGGGGTGGCGGGGCCGCCCGCCGCCCTGACGGGTGCGCCACCCCGCGCCCGGACCGGGTCACCCCGCCGCCCCGCCGCGGGTCAGAAGCCCGCCATCGCCACGACGGGCTTGTTGAGCGGCTTGCCGCCCATGGATCCGTCAAACGGCGCTGTGCCGAAGGCAAAGAGCCCGCCGTCGGCGGCGGCAAAGCGGTAGCCCCGGCCGCTCGGGACGGCCTCCATGGACACGATCGGCTGGTTCAGCGGCTGGCCGCCCATCGAGCCGTAGAAGGGCGCGTCGCCGAAGGCGAAGATGCCCCCGTCGGAGGCCACCTCCCAGTACCCGCCGGATCCGTTGGCGGCGATGCCCACGATCGGCCGGTTGAGCGGCTTGCCGCCCATCGAGCCGTAGAACGTGGCGTTCCCGAAGGCGAAGAGCCCGCCGTCCGCCGCCACCTCCCAGTACCCGTGGCCTGTGGGCGTGGCCGCCATCCCCACGATCGGCTGGTTGAGCGGCTTGCCCCCCATCGACCCGTAGAAGGCGGCGTTGCCGAAGGCGAACAGCCCGCCGTCGGAGGCCACCTCCCAGTAGCCGCCCCCTGTGGGCGTGGCCGCCATCCCCACCACCGGCTGGTTCAGCGGCTGGCCGCCCATCGACCCGTAGAACGCGGCGTCGCCGAAGGCGAACAGCCCGCCGTCGCTGGCCACCTCCCAGTAGCCGCCGGCGTCCGCCGTGGCCGCCATCCCCACCACCGGCTTGTTCAGGGTGATGGAGCCGGTGGACCCGCAGAAGGGGAGGTTCCCGAAGGCGAAGATCCCGCCGTCGGACGCCGACATGTAGTAGCCCGAGGGCGTGGTGGGCGGCGGCGAGCAGGGCACCTCCACGTTCTGCGCCGTCCCGGCGTCGCCCGAGAGGGACGGGTCGTGGTGGAACTGGGGCCAGGCCCCTCCCTCGTTCACCACCGAGCCGTCGGAGCCGGCGATGCGGTAGTGGGTGATCACGGTGCCCGACCCCTGGTACCCGGCGAGGGTGATGCCGATGGCGCCTGTTGTGTCCGTCACCAGCGGCGAGTTCTGGAAGCCGGTGGTTGTCTGGAGCCGGGTGATGACGCCGCCGGTCTTGCCTGTCAGCACCGCCACGCCGTTGGTGGTGGGGGCCAGCACGTCCTGGTAGCCGGAGCCGAGGTCCACCGTGACCACGGAGCCGATGACCCGTCCCACTGTGGCCTGCCAGATGGTGGCGCCGTTGCTGCCGTTGAGGGCGTACACGGACCCGGTCGAGCCGTTGTCCGTGCCCTCCACCACCTGGAGCTGGCCGTTGCCGAGCACGTCGGCCAGGGCCGGGCTGCTCTTCGTGTTGCCGTTGAGGGTGGCCGACCACAGGAAGTTGCAGTGGGAGTCCACGGCGACGAGCTGGTTGGTGTTCGACCCGTGGAAGTGTGTGCCGGTCCCCACCACGATGCCCACCTCGGACGACGAGCCCAGGAACTCGCCCACCGCCGGGGAGGAGTACACCGTCTCGTTGGTTGTGTACTGGCACACCAGGCCGCCGTTGGGCCGGGGCTGGCCGGCGTTGCCGGTGGCGCTCAGCACCCGGATGTGGCCGCCGTTCTGGTACTGCGTTGTGTAGGCCAGGCCGGCGCTGGAGTCGCCGCCCTCCACGATCTCGTTGCCGTTGCCGTAGAGGTCGGCGATGGCCGGGGTGGAGAAGTTGCTGTCCGCCTGGAACCAGGGGAAGCCGCTCAGGACGGCCCCGCCGCCCGCTGTCATGGCGTACTCGTTCTCGCCCAGCGAGCCGGCCACCACGTCGGTCCCGCCCTGCAGGTTGCCCACCGCCATCGAGGCCTGGACGCCGTTGTGGGCGGTGCCGTCGGTCGGCGGGTTGGACTCCTGGACGAACCACTGGTCCCCGCCCGTGGGGCTGATGGCCTGGTAGCCGCCGGCGTACGGGGTCCCGGCGTCGCCGGTGCCCACGAACACCGAGTCGAGGCTGCTGCCGGCCGTGGTGGGCGCCACCGAGGGCGTGGATGTGACCGGGGCGCCGGTGGCGTAGCTCCACGCCGGGCCGCCGCTGGCCAGGTTGTAGGCGTAGACGCCGCCGGCCTGGTCGCCCACCACCACGGCCGGGCCGCCGGGCAACTGGGCCACGTTGGGCGAGGAGAGGGCCACCGGCGAGCCGCCGTCGCGGAGGGTCTGCGTCCACACCGGCTTGCCGAATGTGACGGACGGCGCCGGGGCGGCTCCCGCCGGGGAGGCGGCCGGGACGGCCAGCGCCAGCCCGCCCGCACCC
>JBOGGH010000272.1:0-4613 GCA_050743905.1 Acidimicrobiales bacterium | reverse complement strand
GTGCCCGGGCCGGGGCCCACGGGTCCTGTGCCCGTCCTGCCGGCGGTGACCACGGCCATGGGTGCAAGCGTACGCGTGCGTGACACACCCCCACAACGGTCGGCCGCGACGCGTGGTCGCGCCGCCGGCCGGCACATGGCTCTATTTCACGGCGGTGGACAGGTCCGGGACCACCACGTTCGCCGACAGCTCCACGGAGCAACTCGCCAACGAGGAGGGCGCCCTCCCTGGCGTTCAGCTGGGCTGTTCGGCTGCGACCTGCGGCCTGCGATCTCGCAGGACCCGCAACTCGGGGAGGGCGTCACGGTCGAGCGCGGTCGAGTGAACTCGTCGCTCGGGACCGTCGTCGCCATCGCCTGGGTGCTGGGCGTGGACCCCGCAGAGCTTGTCGAAGGACTGCTGCCTCCGCTACCTCGCCAATGTCGCCGCCGCTCCTCGACGGGCCCGGACGGCTCCCCGGATCCGGCATCGCCGGACTGAACGGCTCGACCCGGTGTTCATCCTGCGGGCCCGCCGCGAAGAGCGTCTGGCCGTGATGCCCGCCGTGGAAGGCGACCCGCAGATCCGTCTCGGTCGGAACCTGCGGGCCCGACGGATGGCCGCCGGCATTACCCAGGAGGCCTTCGCCGACGTGCTCGGCGTGCACCGCTGCGGCCACCGGTGCGGGGACTCGCGATGGCTCGCTGGTACGATGAGCACATGGCTGCCAAGCCCGTGATGACCGCTGAGGAGCTGATCGAGCGGGTTCGTCACTCGCCGCCACCAACCGACGACGACGTGACGATCCTGTGGGACGGCCGGCGCCTGGACTCCAAGGAAGCCGTCTTGGCGTGGGTGGCCGAGGTGGAGGCCGCCCGGGCCAAGGAGGCCGCTGCCGCCGGTGCCGGCGCCTGACGGCCCACCGCACGACCTCGGGCGCCTGATTGAAGTTCTGGACCGTCACGGGGTCGATTACCTGATGGTGGGGGGTGTGGCGGCCATCGGCTACGGTGCCGAACGCCCCACTGAGGACGCCGACTGCGTGGTCCGCCGCGAGGCGGCCAACCTCGGGCGCCTGGCCGGTGCGTTGCGAGAGCTGAACGCTCGCCTGCGGGTGGGGGGGATGGCCGACGCTGAGGCTCGGGCGCTGCCGGTCCAGATCGACGCCGCGTCCCTCGACCGGGCCGGCATGTCGACCTGGATGACCGATGCCGGCCCTTTCGATGTGCTCGCTGGCCTGGAGGCTCTCGACGGCCGGCTGGTCCTCTATGAAGAACTGGCCGAGCGGGCCACCGTGCTCCAGGGTGACGGCTTCTTCATCCGGACCGCGGCCCTCGACGACATCATCGCCGCCAAGGAACGAGCCAACCGCCCGAAGGACCACGACGCCCTGCCCGAGCTGCGGGCCCTGCGCGACGGCCGGGCGGCAGGGGATGTCCAAGCTTCGCCATAGCGCCGCACTGCTGGTGACGCTCACTGGAGGTAGCGACGACGGTGGTCATTCCCACCGGGAGCGTACACGTCGCCTCAGCAGCTTCAGCCGCGCCGGCCCGAGCTGGCCGCCGCCTACGACCCCGGCGGTGGGGCCGACCCTCCGGCCAGGGCCCCTGGGTCGGTGCCCAGGGCCGCGGCCAGCCGGTCACTGGGCTGGCCACCGTGAAGCGCACCCTCCGGCGTGACGCGCTCGTCCAGCAGGCGGCGTCGCTGCTCAAGACTGAGCCCGAGGGCGTGGTGGAGGCGCTCCAGCGCCTGCTCGACCGCCAGCGGGCGACGGACAAGGAGCTCTCCCGCCTGCGGTCGGCGACCGCCGAGACCGACGCCGCCGAGCTGGCGACCAGCGGCTCCTCCACCTCATGGTGGCCCGGTTCGACCGCCAGGCGACGGCGGCCGGCCTCACCGCCACCTCGGCGGCCACGCTCGGGCTCACGCCCTACCAGGTGGTGATCGTAGCCTCGATCGCCCAGAAGGAGGGCTACTTCGACCGCTACATGGGCAAGGTCTCCCGCGTCGTCTACAACCGCCTGGCCGCCGGCATGCACCTCGACATGACATCCACCGTCCTCTACGCACTGGGCCAGGACGGCGGCACGGTGACCCAGGCCGACCACACACTCGACACGCCCTACAACACCTACCTCTACGGGGGCCTCACCCCCACGCCGATCTGCCTGCCCTCGCCGGTGGCGCTGGCGGCGGCGGTCTCGCCGCCGGCCGGCACATGGCTCTACTTCACGGTGGTGGACCGGTCCGGCACCACCAGGTTCGCCGACACCTACACAGAGCAGCTCGCCAACGAGGCGCTGGCCCAGAAGAACGGGGTGGGGTGAGCGGGCCGGACCGGGCCGTCCGGCGCTGACGTTCCCGCGGGAACGCGTGGCAGTGGACCTCCAGGTGAGCGCGGTCGCCGCGCCTGTATGGCGCGCTTATCGGACCAGGCGGCTCGGCACCACGGTCACCGGGAACGGGTGCTCGGCGCTGAACGGCTCGTCGCCGTGGACCGTCGCCACCTCCGCGTAGGCGCCGTCCGCCAGGTGCAGCGCGGTGAGGCTCGGGACCTGGCCGGCGGCGGGCCCGCCGGGGTCGACCAGCCAGTAGGCGACCGCACCGTGTCGCGCGTACTGCTCGCGCTTCAAGGTGCGGTCGGTGGCCGCCGTCGCCGGCGAGCGGACCTCGACCACGAGGAGCGGCGTGCCGGTAAAGGCGCCGACGGGGTTGAACTCGTCCTTCCGGATGACCATGAGGTCGGGCTGGAACACCGTGGTTGCCGAGAGCTTCCAGTCGGACGGCGAGAGGAAGACCTCGAAGTCGTGGGGGCAGGCGGATTGAAGCAGGAAGGAGAGCTTGGCCACTGCGCGCTGGTGCAGTCCAGCGGGTGCCGGCGTCACGAGGAGCTGCCCGCCCACCAGCTCCCGGCGCAGGCTGTCGTCGGGCGCGTGCTGGAGGTCGTCCCAGGTGAAGGCGCCGACGGCGCCCGGGCCGGGGCCCACGGGTCCTGTGCCCGTCCTGCCGGCGGTGACCACGGCCATGGGTGCAAGCGTACGCGTGCGTGACACACCCCCACAACGGTCGGCCGCGACGCGTGGTCGCGCCCCCGATCGCACGGACGGCGCCGGCAGCGGCACTCGGGTCGTCGTGCGTTCGCACGTTGCCGTTCTCGGTCAGGTCATGGGCGCACAGTGGCCCGAAGATCTCGATGACCCGGGCTGCGGGCGGTGCCGTGCGGGCCCGGCTCTCCGAGACGACAGTGGTCGTTCCCATCGGCAGCGTCCACGTCGAGCCGCGTAGGAGGCGTGCGGCGCCTTGCGCGTCCCGCCACGGCGAAGGCGTGCTGAAGCCCCGGCGAGGTGACACCTCGCCGGGGCAGGGAACCGTTCGCGGCACCGAGGAAATGGCGGTCGAGGTTGCTCCGGACGCGCCGCCGGCTGGTGCGCCACCGGCTGACGCTTCGGCCTGAGCTGGCCGCCCCCTATGACGCCGGCGGTGGGGCCGACCCTCCGGCCATGGCCCCCAGGTCAGTGCCCAGGGCCGCGGCCAGCCGGCGCGCGGTCCCGGCGGCGGGGTCCCGCTCGCCCCGCTCCACCAGCCCCACCTCGACCACGTGCAGGCCGGCCAGGCCGGCGAGGTCCATCTGGCTGAGGCCGAGCTCCCGCCGGCGCGACCTCACCTGCCCCTCGGCGCGCTTCGTCCCCGACGTGCCCTCTCGTTCCATCCCCACGTTCTTGTCGTCCCCGACCGACATTGGCCAGCCCTCCGTGCGCTACCTCAATGTGGCCGGGGGCGCATCACCTTGTCCAGCCCGGGCACCGTGTTGGAGCCACACAGGACGAGGGTCGTGGCCCGCCTGGCCTACCGGGCCAAGGGAGCCGGGCACGGGCGGCAGTGGTTGACTACGCGGGAAGCGTACGTGGGCGCTGTTTTGCGGCTCCCCTGCCTCATCCGTGGGTGCCCTGACCTGCCCCTGACGCGAGCAACGCCAGCTCCTGCCTAGTTTTCGGACTGCTCAACGGTCCAGAAGACGAGGCAAGGAGGATGGCGTGCTCGGTGCCAACGTATGGCGCAGGATGCTCGGTGTCGACCGCAGGACGGTGATCGAGGGGATCGAGCTGGACGAAGAGTCCGAGACCGTGGTGGCCCACGTCCGCCCGCGGCGTGCGTCCAAGCGCCGGTGCGGGCGCTGCGGGAAGCGTGCTCCCGGCTACGACCAGGGCGAGGGGCGGCGGAACTGGCGGGCGCTCGACCTGGGGACGGTCATGTGCTTCCTCCAGGCCGACTCGCCCCGCGTGCACTGCCCCACCCACGGCCCCACCGTCGCCCAGGTGCCCTGGGCGAGGCACGGGGCGGGGCACACCCACGCCTTTGACGACCAGGTGGCGTGGCTCGTCACCCACACCCCCAAGTCCGCGGTGTGCGACCTGATGCGGGTGGCCTGGCGGAGCGTCGGGGCCATCGTGGCCCGGGTGGTGGCCGACGGCCGGGCGGCCCACGACCCGTTCTCGGGCCTCGTCCGCATCGGCATCGACGAGATCAGCTACAAGCGTGGCCACCGCTACTTGACGGTCGTCGTGGACCACGACTCAGGGAGGCTCGTCTGGGCGGCCGTCGGGCGGGACAAGAAGACGCTCAACGGCTTCTTC
>JBOGGH010000271.1:0-4627 GCA_050743905.1 Acidimicrobiales bacterium | reverse complement strand
CGGCTACACGGAATGGGCCCACTACCAACCGATCAGCCACTTCTGGGCCTTGCAGTGGATCGAGGGAGGCTGGCTACTCGCGCTCTCCGCGCTGCTTGTCACCGTGACCGTCCTGCTTGTCCGCCGTCGAGCGGTATGAACCGCCGAAGGAGTACGTCAAAAATACGTGAACGAGGTCATTCTGTCCGTCGAGTCTCGTTGATCGTGCTCGTCGTCGTAGCTATTGGGATTGGGGTGGCATTGGGCGTTCGAAATCTGTTGCCGTTGTCGCCAGCCACGGGGACGCTGACCGGCACATTCCAGGCCGCAGGCGGTCCTTCGGGCGCCGGCCCGCGAGCCCTCAGCGGAACCATCACCGCCAAGACATCGGGTCGGGGTGTTTTATCCTTTCCTGTCGGCGCCGACGGTCGATTCACGGTCCACTCGGTCGTCGTCGGTGCCTACACCGTCTCAGGCCGCAGTCCGCAGTACGAAGGAGGCAAAGCAACCTGCCATGCCACGGGACCGGTCACGGTGACCAAAGACCGCACGAGCACCGTCAAGGTCTATTGCCAGGAGAAATAATGGTTAGCCGATGGGGTAGCCCCAATACCGTTGACTTAGGGTTACAAGGCTGTTATTCCCGGCTGCATGCCACGAGCCGGGTGGGTCAAGCCTCGTGACGATCAGCGGCTGACCGACCATGTGTCGCTCGGGGTACTGACCGCCACGTTCCCACCGGCACTCGTCGACACCGTGATCGAAGAGACGGGGCGCTCGTCACAGCGCAACCGGCTGCTGCCGGCCCGCCTCGTCGTCTACTACGTGCTCGCCCTCGCGCTGTTCAGCCAGTCCGGCTACGAGGAGGTGATGCGCAGCCTCGTCGAGGGCCTTGCCTGGGCGTCGGGATGGAAGCGCAGCTGGACCGTGCCGACCAAGGCGGCAATCTTCCGTGCCCGGGCAAAGCTCGGGGTCGAGCCCCTCGAGGCACTCTTTACGCGCGCCTGCAAGCCACTGGCGACGCTGGAGACCCCCGGCGCCTTCTACCGGAACTGGCGGCTCATGAGCGTCGACGGCACCACGCTCGACGTCGCGGACATCGCCGAGAACGCCCGTGAGTTCGGACGTCTCGGCACCGGCCGCGGCGAGGGGACGGGCGCCTTCCCCCAACTCCGCCTCGTCGGCCTGGCAGAGTGCGGCACCCATGCCGTGATCGGCGCGCCTTGCAGGTTGACCCATCTGAAACACTTCGCCTTCGGAGTCGTCCTACCGAGGCTGGACCGGCCCAACGCAAGGTAGTCAGTTGAGTCCGCCACTGCCATCGAAATACGCCTGCTCAGACGTCACGTCGTTGCAGCAGCAACCACCCGATGAGCATTGCACCTGCTGCCCAGGCTGCAAGGACGCCGAGACCCGGCCAAGGCTGGATCGGCATGGTGCTGAGATCTTTGGCCGCCTCGATGGTCAGCCCGGCGCGCTGGCCATTGCGGCTGCGGTATTCCGCAGAACGGTGGCGATACCCAGACCCAGCAGGGATATCAAGGCGAGGTAGAGGACGGAGCCGACGGCGGCACGCAAGGTCGCCCCGTTGCCGAGGGACAGCGGCGCAAAGCCGTGCGCAATCGTGAAGCCGCTCAAGGGCAGGATGAGCCGGCCGGCGAGGAGACTGCCCTCGACGCTGACCATCCCGGCAACGGTCACGATGCCCACGAGCAGGGCCGCCTTGGCAGCGAACATGGTGGTCCGACGAGGCGCGGCGGCGAGGGTCGTCCTGATCATGCCGGTCTCGTACTCCTCGCTCATGGCCAGCACTGCGAGAACGACCACCAGGATCTGGCCGCCGAAGCCAGTGCCCGACAGGCTGAGCTGCGTGGTGCCCTGCGGCCAACTGGCAATGCTAGGAGTGCAGGCGACGACGGCGTCGCCGACGGCGCTCACCGCCACCGTGAGGATCACCGCGCCGTTCGCAGTTTCGTCCACTCGGCGTGGAGGGCCTTTGCCCGCCCTTTGCCAACCGGGCCGGCGATCGCCCGGCTCGGTGTGCACCGGGCGATACCTCTCCATCCGGCGTCTGGTGGCGTCGTCGAGGACTGCGCCCATCAGGCGTCTCGTGTTCGCAGCACAAAGAAGGCGACAGCCACGGTGATCGCCGTGTAGATGGCGAACACGCTGAAGCCTGCCCAGCTCGAACCCGCTGGAGGTTCCGTTGTTGAGATGACTGTCACACTCCACTGGTGGTCTGCGTCAATATGGTGTGACCACGATGGAAGTGACCGACTTCGAGGCTGAACGCCCCCGGCTGGCTGCGATCGCCAGCCGGATACTCGGCTCTGAGGCCGATTCCGACGACGTTGTTCAAGAAGCCTGGATCCGGTTCTTCCGCACCGACGATATCGATGACCCGCCCGCCTGGCTGACGACCGTTGTGACGCGATTGTGTCTCGACCAGCTGCGCAAGCGACGTACAAGGTCGGTCGGCGAGGCGGCGGCATCCGCCGACCCCGCTCGGGTTGACCCGGAGGCCGACGCTCTGCTCGCCGAGAGGGCGGGCGACGCGATGCAGGTGGTACTCGACACCCTCGTGCCCGCCGAGAGAGCGGCGTTCGTCCTGCACGACGTCTTCGGGTACCGGTTCGCCGAGATCGGCGCTGTCATGGGCCGCTCTGACACCGCCGTACGCCAGCTGGCGAGCCGGGCGCGCCGCAAGGTGCAAGGCACCCCGGAGCCTGCTGCCTCGAAGGCAGCGCGCGCTGACAGCGAGCGCGTTGTCGATGCGTTCCTGACCGCGGCGCGTGGTGGGAAGCTTGACACCCTGCTGTCGCTCCTAGCACCCGAAGCGGTCATGCGTGCCGACCCGGTCGGGCAGAAGCTGGGAACGGAAGCCGTCTATGACGGCGCAGGCGCCGTGGCAGCTCGTTTCAACGGTGCTCGCGGCGCGCTACCTGTCACCATCGATGGCGAGGGCGGTGCCGCCTGGATCCACGCCGGGGCGGTCCAGGTGGCGTTCGTCTTTCATGTCGAGGCGGGCCTGGTGCGCGAGGTCGAACTCATCGCCGACCCAGAAGTTCTGTCAACGATGGCTATCAGTCGTGTTCCGGTGAGATCCCGAGGGGTCGATGCCCACGAACCACATGAGGGCGCAAGTGACGGATCGCCTGCCTGAAAGGAGCTGGAACATGAAGACCATGACCTGTCAACAACTGGGTGGTCCGTGCGATTATCGGCACCAGGGCACAACCGCAGACGAGGTCATAAAGGCCCAAGATCGACATCTCAAGGAGATGGTCGCCAAGGGTGACACCACGCACGAAACGGCCTTGAAGCTGATGAAGGGCCGGTGGAAGAATCCCGTCAAGGGGATGGGGTGGTATCGGCAGGCCAAGCGCGATTTTGCTGCCCTGCCCGAAGGCTGATGCGAGTTCAGCGCGTCTCCCAGCACCTGCCCGGTGGGGTGGTGCACAAGCTTCCCGCAGACCTGCGTGAGGCGCTGATCGCCAACCCCACGGCACTCGATTCTTGGGAGGACATCACGCCTCTGGCTCGCAACGAGTTCATCTGTTGGGTCGAGGATGCCAAGCAGGAGGTCACCCGAGCACGGCGCATCCGCCGGACTCAGGAGGAGCTGGAACAAGGCCAGCGGCGGCCCTGCTGCTGGCCAGGCTGCAAGCATCGGCAACGCACCGGCGCATAACAGATGGCGGCAGCGCCGCCCCGTGCTCCCTCACCACCTGGCCGAATCCGCCTTGGGGGGTTCGAGCTGGTCGTGAGCGCCTTGCTGCTCGCCGGTGTCCTGTCTCCACGTGCGTGCTCCCTCAGCGTTGCAAGCGCATCTTCGATCCGGTGGGTACCTGATAATCCAATCCGCCCAGGTCATGCTGCGAGTCGCGCCTCTCGATCGCGACGGCGGTGTCGGGCGGGATGCGCTCGATCGCCGCGAGGAACATGACGGTCTGCAGTCCGGTGGTCGCACCCAGACCGAGGAGCGCCGACAGGTCGTGAAGGCGCACAGCTCGCAACGGCGGGCGGCCCAGTGCCAGGAAGATCACTGCCCCGGCGCTGAGCCTGAGCCAGGCGGTTCCGGCCGGGCCCACGGTCGAAACAGCTGCACCGACAGGGCGGAGGCCAGCTGGACGGACAGCATCACCGCCACCGCCAGCCCCCTTGGGGCAATGGAGCGCCAGAGTGGGCGCGTTGCGTCATTGCCGCTCCCGGCGGCTCCGCCAGTCACCGATCATGGCGAGACGCCGCCGCTGCTGGGTTGCGGCTCGGGCATCGAGCCCGTGGCCGCGCCGCTCGAGGTTCTCGATGACGCGTTCGCGGTGCTCGACAGGGTTGGCATCGTCGTACTTGAACTTGGCGTCCACCCGCAGGACCGCCAGCCGGATGCCGCGGATGCCCGACAGCATCCGTCCATAGGGGGCTTCGTCGACCGCGACGGTGGCGTGGCGGCCTTCGGGTTGGAAGTCGGCGAGCTGGGCGGCGAGGATCTCCACCTTGCCCTGGGGGTCGTCGACGACCGTGGGCCGGCACACGAACTGCACGGCGGCGTAGTAGCTGGTGGGCACGCCGTCCTCGTCGGGGCCGCCGGCCTTGGCTCGCCAGTAGGTCGGGATGTAGGCGTAGTCGCCGGTCACGGCCAGGCGTACCT
>JBOGGH010000270.1:0-4627 GCA_050743905.1 Acidimicrobiales bacterium | reverse complement strand
GCAGCACCGCCACCGTGCGGGCCAGGTCGCCGGCGGCCCGCTCGTCGCCGGCGTCGGCCAGGGCGTGCGCCCGGTTCACCATCTCGAAGATGCCGGCGAGGGCGCGCGGCGTGTCGAGGTCGTCGTCCATCGCCGCCGTGAAGGCCGCCGCCGCGTCCCGGCCGGTGCCCGCCGCGGTGCCCTTCCCCGCCACCATCGCGCCCCCCGGCGCGCCGGCCAGCAGGTCGGGCAGGGAGAAGCGGCGGGCCAGCGCGTCGAGCCGCGCCAGGGCCTTCTCGGCGTCGGCCACGGTCTCGGCCGTCACCTCGATGGGCGAGCGGTAGTGCGAGCGCAGGACGAGCAGGCGGTAGGCGCGGGCGTCGCTGCGGGCCAGCAGGTCGGTGAGCGAGGTGAAGTTGCCCAGCGACTTCGACATCTTCTCGCCGCCCACCATCACCCAGCCGTTGTGCACCCAGTGGCGGGCGAACGCCCGGCCCTCGGCCACGGCCTGGGCCCGCTCGTTCTCGTGGTGGGGGAAGATCAGGTCGATGGCCCCGCCGTGGAGGTCGAACCCGTCCCCCAGCAGGTCGAGCGACATCACCACGCACTCGGTGTGCCAGCCCGGCCGGCCGGGGCCCCACGGGGACGGCCAGGAGGGCTCGCCCGGCTTGGCCTTCTTCCACAGGGCGAAGTCGAGCGGCGAGCGCTTCTCCGTGGACGCCTCCACGCGGGCGCCGGCCCGGAGCGACTCGAGCGGCTGGTGGGCCAGCAGCCCGTACCCGTCCACCCGGGCGATCTCGAGGTACACGCCGTCGGAGATCTCGTAGGCGGCGCCGCGGGCCACCAGGTCCACCACCAGGTTCACCATGCCCGCCACGTAGGCGGTGGCGTGGGGGGTCTCGGTGGGGCGCAGCACGCCGAGCGCGTCCATCGCCTCCCACCACCGCGCCTCGTACTCGGCGGCCACCTCGGGCTCGCCCCGCCCCTCGGCCTCCGCCCGCTGGATGATGTGGTCGTCCACGTCGGTCACGTTCGACACGTAGCGGACGTCGAGCCCGGTGAAGAGCAGGTACCGCCGGAGCACGTCGAAGGCGAGCGCGTAGCGGCCGTGCCCCAGGTGCGGCAGGTCGTACACGGTGGGCCCGCAGACGTACATGGACACCCGGCCCTCGTCGCGGAGGTCCAGCGGGCCTACGGCGCCCGTCGCGGTGTCGTGGAGCCGCAGCACCCGGGTACGGTAGCCCGATCATGCCGCCGGCCGCGCCCCACCGGACCACCCCGCCGCGTGCCGTGGCCGTGCCCGAGCGACCCTCGCTGGACGGCCTGGAGGCCAAGTGGTCGGCGGCGTGGGCCGCCTCGGGGACGTACCGGTTCGACCGCACGGCCACCCGCGACCGGGTGTACGCGGTGGACACCCCGCCGCCCACCGTGTCCGGCTCGCTGCACATCGGGCACGTCTTCTCCTACACCCACACGGACGCGGTGGCCCGGTACCGGCGGATGCGCGGGATGGAGGTCTTCTACCCGATGGGGTGGGACGACAACGGCCTGCCCACCGAGCGCCGGGTGCAGAACTACTTCGGCGTGCGCTGCGACCCGGCGCTGCCGTTCGACCCGGCCTTCGAGCCCCCCGACCGGCCGGCGAAGGAGCGGGGCCGGGACCCGGTGTCGGTCTCGCGGCCCAACTTCGTGGCCCTCTGCGAGCGGCTGACCGCCGAGGACGAGCGCGCCTTCGAGGACCTCTGGCGGACCCTGGGGCTCTCGGTGGACTGGGATCTCACCTACGCCACCGTGGACGAGCGGGCCCGCCGCGCCTCACAGCGGAGCTTCCTGCACCTGCTGGCGGCGGGCGAGGCCTACCAGCACGAGGCGCCCACCCTGTGGGACGTGGACTTCCGCACCGCCGTCTCCCAGGCCGAGCTGGTGGACCGCGAGCTGCCCGGCGCCTACCACCGGATCCGCTTCGCCCGGGTGGCCGCGGACGGCGCGCCGGCGGCCGACCCGCCGATCGAGATCGAGACCACGAGGCCCGAGCTGCTGCCGGCGTGCGTGGCCCTGGTGGGCCACCCGGACGACGGGCGCTACCGCCACCTCTACGGCACCTGGGCCCGCACGCCGCTCTTCGCCGTGCGGGTGCCCGTGGTGGCCCACCCCCTGGCCGAGCCGGACAAGGGCTCCGGGATCGCCATGATCTGCACCTTCGGGGACACCACCGACGTGCTGTGGTGGCGCGAGCTGCAGCTCCCCACCCGCGACGTGGTGGGGCGCGACGGGCGGCTGCTCCCGGTGACGTGGGGCGCGCCCGGCTGGGCGTCGGACGACGCCGGTGCCGCGGCCGCCGCCTACGACGAGCTGGCGGGACGCACGGTGAAGCAGGCCCAGGCCCTCGTGGTGGAGCAGCTCGCGGCGTCCGGCGCGCTGGTGGGCGAGCCGCGGCCGGTCACCCACCCGGTCAAGTTCTTCGAGAAGGGGGACCGGCCGCTGGAGATCGTCTCCTCCCGCCAGTGGTTCGTGCGCACCCTCCCCCACCGCGACCGCCTGCTGGCCCTGGGCGAGCGCCTGCGGTGGCACCCCGCCCACATGGCCCACCGCTACCGGGCCTGGGTCGAGGGGCTCAGCGGCGACTGGAACGTCAGCCGACAGCGCTTCTTCGGCGTCCCGTTCCCGGTGTGGTACCCGCTCGGTGACGACGGCACGGCGGACCACGACCGCCCGCTGGTGCCGGCCGAGGACCGGCTGCCGGTGGACCCCTCCACGGACGCGCCGGACGGCTACGAGGAGGCCCGGCGGGGGAAGCCGGGCGGGTTCGTGGGCGACCCGGACGTGATGGACACCTGGGCCACCTCCTCGCTCACGCCGCTCATCGCCGGCGGGTGGGGGGACGACCCGGACCTCTTCGGCCGCGTGTTCCCCATGGACCTGCGCCCCCAGGCCCACGACATCATCCGCACGTGGCTCTTCTCCACGGTGGTCCGCTCCGAGCTGGAGCTCGGCGAGCTGCCCTGGAGCGACGCCGCCATCTCGGGGTGGGTGCTGGACCCCACACGGAAGAAGATGTCCAAGTCCCAGGGGAACGTGGTGACGCCGATGCCGCTGCTGGAGCGGCACGGCGCGGACTCGGTCCGCTACTGGGCGGCGAGCGGCCGGCCCGGCACCGACACCGCCGTGGACGAGGGCCAGATGAAGGTCGGGCGCCGCCTGGCCATCAAGATCCTGAACGCCTCGAAGTTCGTCCTCGGCCGGCTGGGCGGCGAGCCGGCACCGGGGCCCCACGCGGTGGCCGCGCCGATCGACGCCGACCTCCTGGCCCGCCTGGCCGGCGTGGTCCACGGCGCCACCGCCGGGTTCGAGGCCTACGACTACACCCGGGCCCTCGAGGCGGCCGAGGGGTGCTTCTGGGCGTTCTGCGACGACTACCTCGAGCTGGTGAAGGCCCGCGCCTACGGCGACCCGGCCGATCCCGGCACGGCCTCGGCCCGGGCGACCCTCGCCCTGGCGCTCTCGGTGCAGGTGCGGCTGTTCGCCCCGTTCCTCCCCTTCGTAACCGAGGAGGTGTGGAGCTGGTGGCAGGACGGCTCGGTCCACCGCGCCCCGTGGCCGGACGTGGCCGAGATCCTGCCCGCCCTGGGCGGGGAGCCGGCGCCGTCGGCCACCCCGGTGCTCGACGCCGTGGTGGACGTCCTCGGCGCGGTGCGGCGGGAGAAGACCACGCAGAAGCGGTCGATGCGGGCCCGGGTGGCGCGGCTCTCGGTGACCGACACGCCGGCCCGGCTGGACGCGATCGGCCTGGCCGAGGGGGACCTGCGCGAGGCCGGGGCGGTGGACGAGCTGGTGCTGGCCGAGGGCCCCGAGCTGGCGGTGGTGGCCGAGCTGGCCCCCGAGGAGGCCTGACCCCCCGGCGGGCTCAGCCTGTGGCGCCGCCGGTCAGGTACGCCCCCAGGGCGGCGTGGGCCATCTCGTCCGGCGAGCCCTGCTGCACCACGCGGCCGTGGACCATGATGGCCGCGTGGTCGGCCACGGCGAGGGCCGTGGTCATGAACTGCTCCACCAGCAGCACCGTCATGCCGCCGGCGGCCAGGCGGGCCACCAGCTCGTAGAGGTCGGCCACGATCAGCGGCGCCAGGCCCATGGACAGCTCGTCGAGGAGCAGGACCTTCGGCCCGGTCACGATGGCCCGGGAGACGGCCAGCATCTGCTGCTCGCCGCCCGACAGCGTCCCGGCGAGCTGCCGCTGGCGGTCGCGCAGGCGGGGGAAGGCCTCGTAGGCGCGCGCCTCCACGTCGGTCATGGCCAGCCCGCCGCGGTACGTCCAGATGCGCAGGTTCTCCCGCACCGTCAGGTTGGGGAAGACCCCGCGCCCCTCGGGGATGGAGCAGAGGCCCTCGCGCACCAGGTCCTCGGCCGCCCGGCGGCCCACGGTCCGGTCGGCCACGCGGACGGTGCCGTGGGTGTGCGCCACCCTCCCCCCGATCACCTTCAGGAGGGTGGACTTGCCGGCGCCGTTCGGCCCCAGCAGCGCGAAGACACTGCCGGCGGGGACGGCCAGGTCCACGCCGTGCAGCACCTCGATGCGGCCGTAGCCGGCGCGCACGCCCTCCACCACCACCGCGGCCGGCGCGGCGGGCGGGGCGGGGGCGGGGGGGGGGGG
>JBOGGH010000269.1:0-4639 GCA_050743905.1 Acidimicrobiales bacterium | reverse complement strand
GCCCGCCAGTGCCGCCGGGCCAGCACCAGCACCACCACGCCGGCCACGGCGAGGGCCAGCCCGGCCGCCTGGACCAGCTCCGAGCCGAGGTTCCCGGGGTAGGCCAGCCAGAGGCGCTGGTCGAGGGCGCGCTCCACGCCCCACAGCACCATCCCGGTCCCGATGACCGCGCCGCTCGGGTACCCGGTCCGGGGGGAGCCGTCCGGCCAGCGGTCGAGCCGGCGCTCCAGCAGGACCAGCACGCCGAAGACGGCCAGGTCCTCGACCGCCTGGAAGATGGGCACCGGCAGGCGCCGGCCCACCTGTGTGGCGTAGTACATGCCAAACCACTGCGCCGTGCGGTGGCCGCCGCCGGCCACCATGAGCTGGGGACCGAGCAGGCGGCCCATGGACCACGCGGCCGCCAGGACCGGGGCCACCAGGTCGAGCGCCCGAGGGAGGGGCAGCTCGGGGCAGCGCCGCCGGGTGAGCACGATCCCGGTGGGGACGGCCAGCAGCAGCCCGCCGAACGACGAGAGCCCGCCGTGCCAGATGGCCACCACGTCGCCCGGGTTATGCGCGTAGTAGCCGAGGTTGGAGAGCACGTGCAGCGCCCGGGCACCGAGCACGGCGGCCACCACCACCCACAGGAACAGCCCCACCAGCCAGGCGGTGGGGTACCCGCGTGCCCGGAGGCGGCGCTCGAAGTACCAGTAGGCGAACCCGAAGGTGACGGCCAGCCCGATGCCGTAGGTGTGGACCTCGAGCGGGCCGATGTGGAAGGCGACGGGGATCGGCTTCATGCGGCCCGTCCAGTATGGCCGCTCACCGGCCGGGTGCTAGGGGCGGCCGGCCCCCGCGAAGCTGCCTGTGCCGGTGCGCAGGGCGTCGATGCGGACGACTGTGCCGGTGAACGGCGCCTCGATCATCGAGCCGCCGCCCACGTACATGGCCACGTGCTGGCTGCCGCCGGGGCCGTAGAAGAGGAGGTCGCCCGGCTGGAGGTCGGACAGCGGCACCGGCGTGCTGTCGGCCATCTGCGCCCCCGAGTAGTGGGGGAGGGACACTCCGGCCTGGCCCCAGGCCCACGCGGTGAGCCCCGAGCAGTCGAAGCCCACGCCGGGTGTCTCGGCGCCCCAGACGTAGGGCACGCCCTCCTGGCTCTCGGCGGCCGCCACCGCCCGTGTGCCGGCCCCGCCCGCCGACGGGGGCGGCGGGGGATCGCTCACCGTGGCCACGCCGCCTCCGCCGCCGCTCGAGCCGCCGCCGGAGGCCCGGGGCTGGGCCGCCGCCTGGGCGACCTGCTGCGCCGCCTGCTGCGCGGACGCCAGCTTGGCCTGGGCCGCCGCCTGGGCCGCCGCCTGCTGCGCCGCCTGCTGCTGGGCGATGAGGGTGGCGATCTGGCCCTTCACCTGGCTGAGCTGCTGTGTCTGCTGCGCCTCGAGCGTCTGGGCTTGCTGCATCGACGACTGCGCGTCGGCCACCGTCTGGGCGGCCTGCGCGTCCTGGCTGTGCAGCGACGACTCCTGGGCGGCGAGCTTGTTCTGTGCGGTGTTCAGGTTGGCCACGGCGGTGCCGAGGTCGCCCTCGGCCACGCTCACGAACTCCTTGGCCTCGGACGTGGATGTCTGGCTGCCCGAGAACAGCGGGTCCTGGGTGGCCGCCGTCCCGTTGCTGATGTACGCGTGCACCGCCGCCTTGCTCAGGTTGGCCCGGTCGCCGGCCACCTGCTGGCGGGTCTTGCCGATCTCGGCCTGGGTGGTGGAGATCTGCTGGTCCAGGGACGCCTTCTGCTCCTCCGCCGCCTGGTACTTCTGGTCGAGGGCGTCGATCTGCTGGCCGGTCGCGGTGATCTCCTGCTGGAGCTGCGTGGCCTGTGCCTTGGCGCTTGTGAGTGTGCTCGCGGCCGACGCCAGGCGCGCCGAGGAAAGCACAGTGCACGAGGACACTATGACGACGGTCGACACGGGCACCATCACCCGCCGGAGCAGCCGAGCGCTCCGGGCTGACCGCGGCGTGGAGTGGCTTGCAGGCCGCTCTACGTCAGTCACAATGCGGCACATCTTTACCCGCCGGCGCCGGCGAATGCAACCACCCTCCTCCGAAGGGGATCGCGGTCCCCTGCGGCCGGACGGGCCGCGGAACGCCTTTGTTACGATCGGGTCATGTCCGCGCGCTCCCGCCAGCTTCCCCGCCGCTCCTGCCTCTCCACCCCGGGAGCCACCGAGAAGTTCCTGGCCAAGGCCCCTTCCGTGCCCGCCGACATGACCTTCCTCGACCTGGAGGACTCGGTGGCACCGCTGGAGAAGGTGGCGGCGCGGGCGAAGGTCGTGGACGCCGTGAAGAACCTGCCCTGGGACGACCGGGTGCTGTGCGTCCGGGTCAACGCCTGGGACACCGAGTGGACCTACGGCGACGTGATCGAGGTGGTGGGGAACGCCGGCGAACGGCTCGACGAGGTCATGCTGCCCAAGGTGCAGTCGGCGGCCGAGGTGGTGGCCCTCGACCTGCTGCTCAGCCAGGTGGAGCGCGTCAGCGGGCTGCCGGAGGGGCACGTCGGGATCGAGGCGCAGATCGAGACCACCCGTGGCCTGATCAACGTGGAGGAGATCTGCGCCGCCTCCACGAGGCTCGAGACCATCATCTTCGGGCCGGCCGACTTCGCCGCCTCGATGGAGATGCCGGTGCTCACGGGGGGCGTCCAGATCCCGGAGTACCCCGGCGACCACTTCCACTACGTCTTCTCCAAGATCCTGATGGCCGGCCGGGCCAACGGCCTGCAGGTGATCGACGGGCCGTACCTGTACGTGCGCGACCTGGACGGCCTCCGGGCGTTCGCCCAGCGCACGCGGGTGCTCGGCTACGACGGCAAGTGGGCGCTGACGCCGGACCAGGCGTCCGTGCTGAACGAGGTCTACTCGCCCACCCAGGAGCAGTTCGACCGGGCGTGGGACATCCTGGACGCCTACCGCAAGGCGACGGAGGACGACCGCAAGGGCGCCGTCATGTTCGGCGACGAGATGATCGACGAGGCCAGCCGGAAGATGGCGGTCAAGTTCGTCACGCGGGGCGAGCGGGCCGGGCTCAGCCGTGCTGCTCCACGAGGCGGCGGGCGACGACCCTGAGGGCCAGGGTCTCGTCGGCGCCCTCGAAGATCGACAGCACCCTGGCGTCCACGAAGTACCGGCTGACGGGGAACTCCTCGGCGTAGCCCATGCCGCCGTGGATCTGCATGGCTTCGCGGGTGACCCACTCGGCGGCCCGGCAGACGTAGGCCTTGAGCATGGAGGCCTCGAGCGCCCCCTCGCCCCGGGCCATCTGGCGCGCCACCCGGTACGAGCACTGGCGCGCCGCCTGGACGATGACCGCCATCCGGGCGAGCTTGGCCTGCGTGAGCTGGTAGTCCACGATGGGGGCGCCGAACACCACGCGGTCCCGGGCGTAGGCGAGCGCGGCCTCATAGGCGGCCTGCATCACGCCCACGGCCCGCGCCGCGGTCTGCAGCCGGCCGTTCTCGAACCCCTGCATCTGGAGGTAGAACCCCCGGCCGAGCCCCTGTTCCCCGCCCACCAGGTTGGCGTCCGGCACGAACCAGTCGTCGAAGGCGATCTCGTAGGAGTGCATGCCGCGGTACCCGAGGGTGTCGATCGGCCGGCCCTCCATCAGCCCGGGCCCGGGCGCCCCGTCCTCGCCGGGCCGCTGCCGGTGCACGAACCCGGCGCTCCCGCCCGGGTCCTTCTCCACCACGAACATCGACAGGCCGCGGTGCCCCGCGCCGCGGTCGGGGTCCGTGCGGGCCAGCAGCATCAGCACGTCCGCCCGGGCGGCGAACGTGCACCAGGTCTTGACGCCGTTGACCAACCAGCCACCCTCCACGCGCGTGGCGGCGGTCACGATGTTGGCCACGTCGGACCCGTAGTCGGGCTCGGTCACCGCCACCGCCGCCAGGATCTCGCCGCTGGCCAGCCGGGGCAGCCACGCCCGCTTCTGCTCCTCGGTCCCGCCGTGCACCAGCGCCCTGGTGAGGATCTCGGGCCGGGTGATGAGCGACCCGCCGATGCCGAGCGAGCCCCAGCTCAGCTCCTCGGTGGCCACCACCATGCCGAGGTAGTCGCTCTCGCCGCCGGTGGCGAACCCCCCGTAGGCCTCGGGCACCGAGAGGCCGAAGCCGCCGATCTCGGCCAGGCCGGCGATGATCTCCTCGGGGATGTCGCCGTTGGTGCGGTGCACGTGCTCGGCGTGCGGCCGCACCTCCTGCTCGGCGAAGCGGTGGAACGTCTCCCGCGCCAGCTCGAACTCCTCGCTGAGGTGGCGGGGGCCCTGCTCGCCGCAGAGCGCCGCCAGCACCGCCGGGTCGCGGTGGGCGCGGACGAACGGGCCCGCCGGCGACAGGGCGCCGGGCTCCGCCCCCCACTGTGCCTCCCGCCCAACCAGGCGGCCGGCCAGGTCGGCCATCACGTCGGCCACGAAGGCGCAGGCGATCCGGCACTCGAGATCGCCGAGAGCCCCGTAGTCGAGGGCCGCCCGGGCGGTGGCCGACGCGGCGGCGGCGTGCGCCAGGTCGTAGGCAACCACCTGGTTGGCGTCCACGCCCCCGCCGGCCGCCACGGCCCGTGCGGCGTCGCCCACCACGCGCTCGGCGAGGGCCACGGCGTCCGCT
>JBOGGH010000268.1:0-4644 GCA_050743905.1 Acidimicrobiales bacterium | reverse complement strand
GGCGGGGGCGCCGGAGCGGGGGCCGGAGCGGACGCCGCCGGCCAGGCGGACGAGGTGGAGCCGGGCGTGGCCATCGTGGGCGGCGAGGCGGCCCTCACCACGCAGGCCCCGGTCACCACCGACTCGTCCCTGGCGCTGCGGCTGGCGGCGGTGGCGGCCGAGCGCGAGCTGCCCATCGCCCGGGGGGCCCTGCACCGCCTGGCGGACAAGACGGCGCCGCTGCCCGACCCCTGGCCGCTCGAGACCCGCCAGGCGCTGGTGCGGCTGCTGGCCGCCGGCCGGCCGGCCATCGAGGCGGTCGAGGCGCTGGACCAGGAGGGGCTGATGGTGCGCCTCCTCCCGGAGTGGGCGGCCGTGCGGAACAAGCCCCAGCGCAACGCCTACCACCGCTTCACCGTGGACCGGCACCTCCTGGAGGCGGCGGCCAACGCCGCCGCCCTGGCCGACCGCGTGGACCGGCCCGACCTCCTGCTGGTGGGCACCCTGCTGCACGACATCGGCAAGGGCTACCCGGGAGACCACACGACGGTGGGCGTCGAGCTGGTGGGCACGATCGCCCGCCGCATGGGCTTCCCCCCGGCCGACGTCGACACGCTGGTGGCGATGTGCCGCCACCACCTGCTGCTGCCGGACACCGCCACCCGCCGGGACCTGGACGACCCGGCCACCGTCGAGAAGGTGGCGGGGGCGGTGGGCGACCGCCGGACGCTGGCGCTCCTGGCCGCCCTGACGGAGGCCGACAGCCTGGCCACCGGCCCCTCGGCGTGGGGGTCCTGGAAGGCCGGGCTCGTGGCCGACCTGGCCGACCGGGTGGCGCTCCGGCTCGACGGCGGCCCCGGCGGGGCGCTCCCCGAGGCCACCGGCATCGCCTGGGTGACCAACGTCCACCGGCGGATGATGGAGGAGGTGCGGGCCGCCGGCCGTCCGGTGGTCCTGCTCGACCCGCCCCGGGTGGTGGTGGCCGCACCGGACCGGCGGGGCCTCCTGGCGTCGGTGGCCGGGACCCTCGCCCTCCACGGCCTGGACGTGCGCAGCGCCGACGCCACCGGCGAGGACGGCGTGGCGGTGGAGGTGTTCACGGTGGAGGTGGGCCGCGGGTCGTGGCCGGACAGCGCCCGCCTGCGTGAGGACCTCGAGGCCGTGCTCGCCGACCGCCTCGCCCTCGGGGACCGGCTGGCCGCCAAGGCCCGCGACTACGCGGGCCGCCGCCGGCCGCAGGCGGCGCGGCCCACCGAGCCGCAGGTGGTGGCGGACAACGAGGCCTCGGCCACGTCCACGGTGGTGGAGGTGCGGGCCCCGGACGAGCTCGGCCTGCTCCACCGGGTCACCCAGGCCCTGTTCGACTGCGATCTCGACGTCGTATCGGCACGGGCGTCCACGCTCGGCGACGCGGTGGTGGACGCGTTCTACGTGCGGGACGCCGCCGGGACCAAGGTGACCGATCGCCAGGCGCTCGACCTGGTTGCACACCGGTTGCGGGACGCCGTCGGCTGAGCCCGCCCCGCCCCTGCCGGCCCCCCGGGCGCGGTCGCGGGGTGCGCGCATTGCGTTGACCGGCGGGCCGGGAATATCGCCCCCGGGTATGCCGTTGTTTGGCCTGGCGGGGCGGCTACGATTCCGGGCCGAGACGGGAGGGCACATGGCGAGCGCGGCGCACAAGCGGCCTCGGGAGCAGCGCTCCCGTACGGGCTGGCTGATTGGCGCGCTCGTGGTGGTGCTCGTGGGCGTGGTGGCCGGCGGCACGATCCTCGCTCTCCGCACACGGTCGGACCACAGCCCGTCGGCCTCGGCCAGCAACGAGCCGCCGGTCACGCCGCTCGCCGTCCTCGGCACCTCGCCGGCGGCCAACGCCACCAACGTGGCCCCCGACACCGAGGTCACGGTCGACCTCTCCACCGGCCTCGACCCGGCGAGCGCACTGCCGGTCTTCACACCGCCGGTGGCCGGCACGTGGAGCGCGGCGTCGGACGACGTGCTCCAGTTCGTGGCCGACGGGCCGCTCGTGCCCGGCGCCCACGAGACCATGACGCTCCCCGGCGGCCACACAGGGATGCTGGCCGCCGACGGCAAGCGGATGGCCAGGACGGTGACCGTCCCCTTCACAGTGGCCCCGGGATCCACGCTGCGGCTCCAGCAGCTCCTGGCCCAGCTCGGCTACCTGCCCGTGAGCTTCGTGCCCACCACCCAGCCCACCTCACCCCAGCAGGAGGCCGACACACAGCAGGGCACATTCGCCTGGCGGTGGACAGGGCTGCCCTCGTCGCTCACCTCGCAGTGGGTGCCCGGCACATACGGGGTCGTCACCCGGGGCGCGGTGATGGCCTTCGAGACACAGCACACACTGTCGACCACAGGCCAGGCCGGCCCCCAGACGTGGGCCGCCCTCCTCCAGGCCGCCGCCGCCGGGCAGGGCGACAGCCAGCCCTACGACTACGTGTACGTGTCCAAGACACTGCCGGAGTCGGTGGCCGTCTACCAGGACGGCGCGATGGCCTACACCACCCAGGCCAACACCGGCGTGGCCGCGGCCCCCACGGCCACAGGCACGTTCCCGGTCTACGAGCACCTCCAGTCCACCACGATGACCGGGACAAACCCCACAGGGTCGCACTACGTGGACCCGAACATCCCCTGGGTGAGCTACTTCAACGGCGGGGACGCCCTGCACGGCTACGTGCGGGGCAGCTACGGCTTCCCCCAGAGCGACGGCTGCGTGGAGATGCCCCCGTCGAACGCCGCCGTGGTCTGGCCGATGACGCCGGTCGGCACCCTCGTCACCGTGGCCTGAGCCGGCCTCACCGGTACGGGCGGGCGGAGGGGAAGTCCGGCGGGCGCCGCTCGCGCACCGCGGCCAGGCCCTCCCGGGCGTCCGGGCCCAGGAACCCCAGCATCTCCAGGGCCAGGGACTCGCCGAACACCGGCGATGCCTGGCGCAGCCACTGGTTCAGGACGCGCTTGGTCCAACGCACGGCGGTGGCACTCGACGCGGCCAGGCGCCCGGCCACCTCCAGGGCGGCGGGGAGCACCTCGCCGTCGGGCACGCAACGCGTCACGAGGCCGATCCGCTCGGCCTCCGGGCCGTCCACGAAGTCCCCCGTCATGAGGTAGTACTTCGCCTTGGCCATCCCGCAGAGGAGGGGCCACAGCAGCGCCGCGTGGTCGCCGGCGGCCACCCCGATCCGGGCGTGGCCGTCCGAGAGCCGGGCGGACTCGCCGGCGATGCTCACGTCGGCCAGCAGCGCCACCGCCAGGCCGGCGCCCACCGCCACCCCGTTGACCGCCGAGACCACCGGCTTGGACGCGCCGAGCATCCCCTCCACGATGGCGCCGGCGTCCCGCCACTGGACCAGCGTCGCCTCGTAGCTCCCGGTCATCTCCTCGATCATCGCCAGGTCGCCGCCGGCGCTGAACGCCCGGCCGGCGCCGGTGACCACCGTCACCGCCACGCGGTCGTCGGCGTCCGCCGTGGCCCACACCTCCGAGAGCTCGCGGTGCAGGCGGACGTCGGCGGCGTTCAGGGCCTCCGGCCGGTCGATGGTGACGAGCAGCACGCCCCCGTCCCGGTGCTCGAAGCGGAGCTGCCCGTAGTCGGCGTAGTCCACGCCGCTCAGGCGCCCTCGACGGCGGCGGCCTCGGCGGCGGCGGCCTCGGCGGCGCCATCCTCGGCGGCAGCAGCTTCGATCAGCGGGTGCACCAGCCCGAGCTCCCGCAGGCTGCGGCCGGGGCGGCGCGGCGACGCCAGCTCCAGCGGCGCGTCCGGCACGGCGAAGACGTAGAGGTTCCAGAACGGCGCCAGGCCGGCCGGGGCGATGTCGCCGTAGAGCCGGCGCTCCACGTCCGCCCAGCGGTCGAAGCCGGCCTCGGCGAACCGCGCCGTCCACCACCCGAAGGAGGCGATGGTGAGGTGGCCCTCCACTGGCTGGCCGGCGGCGTCCACCGCCAGGTCCCCGGTGGGCACCGGCCCGGCGTAGGACGGCCCGAGCGACTGATAGTGGGCCACGCGCGCCGGGCGGACCTTGCCCTCCAGGTGCCCGTCGGGACCCGACGCGTTGTGGCCGAAGGAGGGGATGGTGGCGTACACCACGCCCCCGCACACCCGCCGCAGCTCGGCCAGGGCGCCCGGCACCAGGTCCGGCGGGAGGTGCTCGAGGATCTCCAGCGCCGAGACGAGGTTGAACTCGCCGTCGGCGTAGGGCAGGCCGCGCCCCAGGTCGCCGAGGCGGACGTACCCGAGCGCGCCCGGGGCGGCGTGCTCCACCGCGTAGCGCGACACGTCGCAGCCGTGGGCGTCCACCCCGAGCTCCCGGAGCGCCTCCACCACGAACCCGGTGGCGCAGCCCACGTCGAGCGTGCGCCGCGCCCGGAAGTTGCGCCAGACGAGGTAGGCGGCGATGTCCGCGTTGGACGAGACCCGGTCGTAGGTGGCGTAGCCCGAGCGGCCCTGCCGGTCCCCGGACGGGTCCCGCCCCACGCCGAAGTAGGCATCGCCGTAGAGGGCGTCGCGGCCGCCGCGGCCGGCGTCCACGGCCCGGGCCTCCTCCACCACCTCGCCGATGCGGGCCGCCCGTGCGAGCTCGCCGCCGAGGCGCGCCATGGCCCGGCGGGCCTGCGGGGACGACGCCGCCAGGCGGGCCAGGCCGGTGC
>JBOGGH010000267.1:0-4645 GCA_050743905.1 Acidimicrobiales bacterium | reverse complement strand
GGCGCGAGCTGGGCGGCGTCCAGGGCCACGGGCACGCCGCGCTCGTGGGCGGCCTCGCAGATCGCCTCGACCGGCGGCAGCCACCCGGTGACGTTGGAGGCGCCGGTCAGCGCGAGGAGCGCCGGCACCGGGCGCTCGTCCAGCGCGGCCACCACGTCCTCCACGCCGAACATGCCGTCGGGCCCGCACTCCACGTAGCGCCGCCGCGCCACCCGCGCCCAGGGGAGGAGGTTGGCGTGGTGCTCTACCACCGTGGTGGCCACCACGGCGTCGGCGGCGAAGGGGATGCGGTAGGCGAGGTGGTTGATCGCCTCGGTGGTGTTCCGGCATATGACGGCGACGTCGCCCGCCGGGCGCCCGGCGAACTCGAGGATCCGGGCCCGGGCGGCCTCGTAGGCGGCGGTGGCGGCCCGCGACTTGTAGCCGGCGCCGCGGTGGACGCTCGAGTACTCGGGAAGGAACGACACCACCCGGTCGGCCACCGTCCGCAGCGCCGGGGTGGAGGCGGCGCAGTCGAGGTCGCGGTACGGGCGCTCGCGGCCGTCGAGGCAGGGGACCGCCAGCCCCCGCCCCACGAGGTCGGCCAGTGGCTGCCCGATGCCGGTGGGGTGGTCGTCCTCGACGGTGTCGGTCTGCACGTCCCTCAGCCTAGGGACGCCGGGGCGTCGCACCGGGGCGCCGTCTCCAGGGGTGCCGTCTGCAGGGGTGCCGTCTGCAGGGGGGTAGCCTCACCGGGATGGACCCGGCCGCTCCCGTCGACCTCGCTCCCGTCGACCCCTCCGGGCACGAGGCGCTGCTGGCCGAGGCCGAGCGGGTCCTGGACGAGGTCGACCGCGCGCTCTCACGCCTGGACGACGGCTCCTACGGCGCGTGCGAGGTCTGCAGCGACGCCGTCGACGACGACACGCTGGCGGCCGTCCCGACCGCCCGCACCTGCCGGGCCCACCTGCCGCTCGTCGACCCCTCGTAGGCGCCGCCGCCCGGGGCTCCCGGCCGCCGCCGCGGCCCGGGATACGCTCGACCCGATGCCCACCCAGCCCTCCGAGCGCCGGGCCGACCTCGGGGCGTTCATCCGGGAGCAGCGCAACACCGCCCGGCTGTCGCTGCGGCGCCTGTCGGAGCTGGCCGGGATCTCGAACCCCTACCTGAGCCAGATCGAGCGGGGGCTGCGCCGGCCGTCGGCGGAGATCCTCCAGCAGATCGCCAAGGCGCTGCGCATCTCGGCGGAGACCCTCTACGTCCAGGCGGGGATACTCGACCCGCCGGACGGCTCCCCGGACCTGGCCCGGCAGATCCTGGCCGACCCCCATCTCAGCGAGGAGCAGAAGCAGGCGCTCGTGCGGATCTACCTCTCGTTCCGGCGCGAGCACGAGCCGGGCCGGCCAACCGCCGCCCCCGCCCCCGCCGCCATCCCCGCCACCACCGGCCGGTAGCCGGACCCCCACCGGTAGGATCGGGGCCGCATGCGACGGCTGGCCATGCTCTCGCTCCACACGTCGCCCCTGGCCCAGCCGGGCACCGGCGACGGCGGGGGCATGAACGTCTACGTCCGTGAGCTGGCCACCGCCCTGGCGAGGGCCGGCGCCACCTGCGACGTCTTCACCCGGGCGTGGTCGCCGGCGCTCCCCCCCGTGGTCGACGTCGAGCCCGGCTTCCGCGTCCACCACGTCCCGGCCGGGCCCCTGGCCGCCGTGGCCAAGGAGGCGCTGCCGGCGGTGGTGGACGAGTTCACCGACGGCGTCCTGGCCCGCATGACCGGTCCCGCGGCGCCCGGGGCGGCGCCCGCCCCCGACGCCGACGGGCCCTACGAGGCGGTCCACGCCAACTACTGGCTGTCCGGCCTCAGCGGCCACGCCATCAAGCACGAGCTCGACCTGCCGCTGGTCTCCACCTTCCACACGCTCGACCGCGTCAAGGCGGAGGCCGAGCCGGAGGAGGTCCGGGCGGGCACGCCGTCGCGGCGGGCCGAGGCCGAGGCGGCCATCGTCCGGTGCTCGGACGCCGTCCTGGCGTCGTGCTCCGTCGAGGCGGACCAGCTCGTGGCGCTCTACCACGCCGAGCCCGAGCGGATCGCCGTGGTGGCCCCGGGCGTGGACCACGCGTTCTTCGGGCCGGGGCACCGGCCGCAGGCCCGCCGGGCGCTCGGGCTCCCGGCGGACGGGACCCTGCTGCTGTTCGTGGGGCGGATCCAGCCCCTGAAGGGCGCCGACATGGCGGTGCGGACGCTGGCCGAGCTGTCGGCGCGGGGCCGCGACCGCGGCCGCACCTACCGCCTGGTGGTGGTGGGCGGCCCGAGCGGCCCCCACGGCGACGAGGCCTACCGGGGGCTCGAGGGGCTCGCCGCGCACCTGGGCGTGGCCGGCCAGCTCACCATGGTCGAGCCCCAGCCCCACGAGCTGCTCTCGACTTTCTACCGCGCCGCCGACGCCTGCCTGGTGCCCAGCCGCTCGGAGTCGTTCGGCCTGGTGGCCCTGGAGGCGGCGGCCTGCGGCACGCCGGTGGTCGCCTCGGCGGTGGGCGGGCTCACCACCCTCGTGGAGGACGGCCGGACCGGGTTCCTGGTGGACGAGGCCCAGCCGGCCGCCTTCGCCCAGCGCGTGGAGCGGGTGGTGGGGGAGCCGCTGCTGGCCGAGCGCCTGTCCACGGGGGCAGTGCTGCGCGCCCGCACCTATACCTGGCGCGAGGCGGCGGCGCGGCTCAGCGCGGTCCACGACGGGCTGGTGGCCGGCCGGCTCGTCGAGTGCACCTGAGGTGCCGCTGGTCGACCTGGCGGACGAGGGCGCCGTCTCGGCGCTCGTGGCCCGGATCGACGCCTGGACGGCACGGGAGCTGTCGCCCGGGGGGACCTTTGGGCTGGTGGCGGCGGAGCGCCAGGACGTGGAGGACCGCACGGCCTCCCACCGGTGGTACCTGCGCTTCCGGGGGGAGGAGAAGGACGCCATCACCGTGTGGCTGACCCTCCGCCAGCGCACGCTCCACCACGAGGCGCAGTTCATGCCGGCGCCCGAGGCCAACGGGGAGGAGGTTCTCCGGTACCTGATGCGGCGGAACGCCGAGCTCTTTGGCATGGCGTTCTGCCTGGGCCCGGAGGACGCGGTCTACCTGGTGGGCCGGGTGCCGGCCGGCCTCGTGGACGACGACGAGCTGGACCGGATCGCCGGCTCGTCGATCGTCTACGTGGACGACCACTTCCCCACGGCCATGACGCTCGGGCACCCCTCGCTCTACCGGAGGCGCCGCCGGGGGTGACCGGGCGCCGGGATAGCCTCTCCGCCGTGGCCGTGACGCTGCTGGTGGCGGGGGGCGGGAAGATGGGCGCCGCCATGCTCGGGGGACTGCTGGCGCGGGGCTGGGCCGCCGCCCCCGACCTCGCCGTGGTGGAGCCGTCCGAGGAGCGCCGCCACGCCCTGCAGCGGGACCACCCGGGCCTGGAAGTGCTCCCCTCCCTCGACGGCGCCGAGGCCGCCTCCGCCCTGGCCGGCGCCCGGGACGCGCTCCTGGCGGTCAAGCCGGACGTCGCCGAGCTGGCCTGCCGGCAGCTCGGTGGGGCCGGGGTCACGAGGGTCCTGTCGATCGTCGCCGGGCTGCCGTCGCAGCGGCTGGAGCACGCCCTGGGGGGCGCGTGCGTGGTGGTGCGGGCCATGCCCAACACGCCGGCGCTGGTGGGGGCCGGGGTCTCCGCCATGGCCGGCGGCGAGCGGGCCACCGCGGACGACCTGGACTGGGCGGAGGGCATCCTGGGGGCGGTGGGGAGCGTGGCCCGCGTGCCCGAGCGCCTGCTGGACGCCGTCGCCGGCCTGTCCGGCTGCGGCCCGGCGTACTGCTTCCTGGTGGTGGAGGCCTTGGTGGAGGGCGGGGTGCTGGTGGGGCTCCCCCGGGACCTCGCCACGACCCTGGCCGTGGCCACCATGGCCGGCTCGGCCGCCCTGCTCGCCGAGACCGGGGAGGCGCCGGACGCCCTGCGCGCCGCGGTGACCTCGCCCGGCGGGGCCACGGCGGCCGGGCTCCGGGCGCTGGAGGCGCGCGGGGCGCGCTCGGCGTTCCTGGAGGCTGTGGTGGCGGCCACCGAGCGCTCCCGCACCCTGGGCCACTGACGCCCCGGCCAGGGGCTTCCCACTTTCGCCCCGGCGGCCGAGCGCCTACAGTCGTCGTGCGGAGGGAGTCAGCACCGATGGCTCAGCAGCTCGACAACATCCAGGCCCGGTTCATGACCGTCGGGGAGGTGGCGGCGGTCCTCCGGGTGTCCACCATGACCGTGTACCGGTTGATCAACGCCGGGCAGCTCCCGGCGGTGCGGATCGGCCGCTCGTTCAGGGTCCGCGAGGAGGAGCTCGACCACTACCTGGCCGAGCGCCACACCAGGGCGGGCTGACGGGGGCGGGCACGCCGGCGGCCGCGGGGGGAGGCGGCACCGTCTTCTTCCTGTCCGACTACGGGCGCCGCGACGAGTTCGTGGGCGTGGTCCACGCCGTGCTCCGGCGGCTCGCGCCCGGGACCGCGGTGGTGGACCTCACCCACGACGTGCCCCCCTTCGACGTGCGTGCCGGGGCCGCCGCCCTCGTGCGGGCCTTCCCCCACCTCGGCCCCGGCGTGGTGCTGGCGGTGGTGGATCCCGGCGTGGGCGGCCCGCGCCGCGCCGTGGCCC
>JBOGGH010000266.1:0-4647 GCA_050743905.1 Acidimicrobiales bacterium | reverse complement strand
GGCCGGTGCGCCGGTGGTGCGCCGCGGCGCCGGGGGAGCGCCGCCCGGGCGGTCACCGGCCGCGGCCCGCCGGGGACATCCGGTCCAGGTCCCCCAGCGCCTGGCGGAGCGCGGCGGCGTCGGCCGGGTCCACGGTCTCGGCCAACCGCACGAGCACGGCGCCGCGGTCCGGCGACGTCCCCAGGGCCTCGTGCATGAGCTCGGCGGTGTAGGCCTCCCGGCTGGCCACCGGCGTGTACCGGTGGGCCCGCCCGTCCCTGGTCCGCCGGACCACGTCCTTGCGGTGCAGGCGGTCCAGGACGGTGAGGACGGTGGTGTAGGCGTGGTCGGGGAGCTGGGCGCCCACCTCGCGCACGGTCAGGCCACCGGCGGGGGAGGACCACAGCACGTCCATGACCCTGCGCTCGAGCTGGCCGAGCCGCGCCACCGGGGCGCCCCCTTTCCGCACCCCGCGCCGCCGGCGTGGCCGAGCGGGGCGGCTTGAGTCCCTGCCGGCCGTAGTCTTAGCATCATCCGGTGACCGCCGCCGCCGTCGGGCTGCCGCCGCTGCGGGGGAGCGCGTTCCTCTCGACCCGGCTCAACCCGGTGCCGATCGTCCTGGTCTTGGCGGCGCTGGTCCTCTACCTCTGGGCGGCCCGGCGGGTGAGCGAGCGCTACCCGCGCCATCCGTGGCCCGCCGGCAAGACCTGGGCCCTCGTGGCGGCCCTGGTGGTCACCGTCCTCGCCGTCTGCTCGTTCGTGGGCGTCTACGAGCAGGAGCTCTTCTACGACCACATGGTCCAGCACCTGATGCTGATCATGGTGGCGGCGCCGCTCTTCGCCATCGCCTCGCCCATCGACCTGGCCTGGCGGGCGAGCGCCGGGCGGGCCCGGGAACAGCTCACCCGGGTGCTGCGCTCGCGGCCGTCCGAGTTCCTGGCGCACCCGCTGGTGGCGTTCGTGCTCTACGCGGTCACGATCCCGCTCACCCACCTGACCAGTTGGTACAACTACACCATCGAGCACCGGGCGGTCGACGACGTCGAGCACCTGATCTTCCTGGTGATCGGCTACATGTTCTGGCGGCACATCTTCGGCTCGGACCCGGACCGGTACCGCATGCACCGGGGGGCGCAGTTCCTCTACCTCTTCCTGGCGGTGCCGATCGACACGTTCACCGGCCTGGCCCTGGACCAGGCCAGCCACGAGCTGTTCCCGGCCTACCTCGCCTTCCACCGCACATGGGGCCCGTCGCTCGTCCAGGACCTGCACATCGGCGGGGTCATCATGTGGGTGGGCGGGGACACCCTGATGCTCTGGCCGATGATCCCGGTGGCCATCGGCTGGATGCACCTGGAGGAGCGGCGCGCCGTCCGGGCCGACCGCGAGTACGAGGCCATGGCCCCGAGCGTCACCGCCCTCGGCCCGTACCACCCGCCGGAGCCGTAGCCGCCCGGATAGGGTCCACCCGTGCAACGCCTGGGGCAGTTCCCGCCGTTCGGCCACCCGTTCCTCCCTGCGGCGGGCGCGCATCCCGGCACGGACTGGTCCGCCGTCACCGCCTGGGCCACGATCGTGGTGGCCGCCGGCATCGTGGCGGCGGCGGTCGGGGCGGCGGTGGCCGCCAGGCAGCTCAAGGAGTCGAAGAAAAGCCGCTACAGCTCGCTCTTCATGGAGATGGCGAAGGCCTGGGACGAGGACGACCTCGTGGTCGTCCGCCAGTCACTGAAGGGGATGGACCCGCACAGCTTCCGGGACCACTACTTCTCGCAGACACGGCGCAACTCGAAGGAGTTCTACGGCCTCCTGAAGCTCGGCAACTTCTTCGAGTACTTCGGGATCCTGGAGGACCGGGACGGCCTCCACCTGGAGCTGATCGAGACAGCGCTCGGGAACTCGGTGCTCTACTACTGGGAGCTCTACCAGGTCGCCATCGACGAGGAGGCGAAGGGCTGGCCGGACTTCTACAAGAACTGGCGGCACCTGGCCGACAAGCTCAGGCAGCGGCACCCCACACGGCCGCGCTTCTTCCCTCAGCGGGGGTGAATGTCCCTGCGGGGGTGGATGTCTCGCATCGCCGCTCCTCTCTCCGTGCTCCAGGGTACCAGCCGGGCGCCAACGCCGGGCTCCCGCTCTGGCCGCCGCCGCTGCGCTGGGCTATATTTCGTCACAGTGACGAAAGGTGACGACACCCCGAGGTGCGGCTACTGCCGCCGGCCGCTGCCCGCCTGGTCCGGCCGGGGGCGGCCACCGGCGTACTGCCGCCGGTCCCACCGCCAGCGCGCCTACGAGGCCCGGCGGCGGGCGGCGGCGCTCAGCCTGCCCGATGGCCAGCTCGTGGTGGACGCCGCCGACCTGGCCCGGCTGCACGACGGCCTGTACGCGCTGGAGGCGGCCATGGACGACGTGGCCGGGGACCTGGCCGAGCGGTCAAGCGGCCCGGCCTACCGGCGGGCGTTCGAGCACCTGGCGGTGGCCGCCGGCGACCTGCGCGGGGTGGTGGTGGAGCCGGCGACCACGTAGGACGCCGGCCGGCCGGGCCCGGACAGGACCCCCCGGGCCGGTCCCGGGCCCCCTTCCCGTACTTGACATAATATACATTATCGGCGGTTTAGGGGCGGCGGGCGCCGGGGACCCCGCTCCCACGGGCGTTGCCGCCGACGCGGCAGGATGGAGGCGTGGCAACCGGCAGCGGGCGGGGCGGCATGGTGCTGGCGACCCTGGCGTCGGCGCAGTTCCTCATGACGCTGGACAGCTCGGTCATGAACGTGTCGATCGCCACCGTGGCCCGCGACGTGGGCACCACGGTGACGGGGATCCAGACGGCCATCACCCTCTACACGCTGGTGATGGCCGCCTTCATGATCACCGGCGGGAAGCTCGGCCAGATCCTCGGGCGCCGGCGGGCCTTCGTGGTGGGCGCCCTCGTCTACGGCTGCGGGTCGGCCATCACGGCGGTCGCCGGCAGCTTGCCCGTCCTGATCCTGGGCTGGTCGGTGCTGGAGGGCCTGGGGGCGGCGCTGATCATGCCCTCGGTGGTGGCCCTGGTGGCCTCCAACTTCGCCGCCGGCGAGCGGCCCCGCGCCTACGGCCTGGTGGCCTCGGCCGGCGCCGTGGCCGTGGCGGTGGGGCCGCTGGTCGGCGGCCTGTGCACGAGCTACCTCTCCTGGCGGTGGGTGTTCGCCGGCGAGGTGGTGCTGGTGCTGGTCGTCCTGGTCCTCGCCCGGCGCCTGGCGGACGCGCCCCCCGGCTCGAGGCCCGGGCTCGACCCGGTGGGCACGGTGCTCTCGGCGGCCGGGCTGGGCCTCACGGTCTTCGGGATCATCCGCATCGGGAGCTGGGGGGCCGTGGTCCCCAAGGCGGGCGCACCGTCGCTCTTCGGGGCGTCCCTGGTCACCTGGCTCGTGCTGGGGGGCGGCGCCGTGCTGGCCGCCTTCCTCGAGTGGGAGGCGTGGCGCGGCCGCCGCGGACGCGCCGTCCTCCTCGACCTCGAGCTGCTCCGGGTGCCCGTGCTGCGGGCCGGGCTCGTGTCCTTCTTCTTCCAGTTCCTGCTGCAGGCCGGGCTGTTCTTCGTGGTGCCGCTGTTCCTGTCCGTGGCCCTCGGCCTCTCGGCGGTGGCCACCGGCGTCCGCCTGCTCCCGCTGTCGCTGACGCTGCTGGCGGCGGCGGTGGGCGTGCCGCGCCTGTTCCCCCGCGCCTCGCCGCGGCGGGTGGTGCGACTCGGCTTCACGGCGCTCTTCGCCGGCATCGTGGCGCTGCTGGCCGCGCTCGACGCCGGCGCCGGGCCGGACGTGGTGACCTGGCCGCTGCTGGTGGTCGGCCTCGGCGTGGGGTCGCTGGCCTCGCAGCTCGGCAGCGTCACCGTGTCCGCCGTGCCGGACGAGCGCAGCGCCGAGGTGGGCGGCGTGCAGAACACGGTCACCAACCTCGGCGCCTCGGTGGGGACGGCACTGGCCGGCGCGGTGCTGATCGCCGTGCTCACGACCTCCTTCCTGGCGGGCCTCGAGCACAACCCGGCCGTGCCGGAGCACCTCGCCACCCGGGCCACGGTGGAGCTCTCGGCGGGCGTCCCCTTCGTCTCCGACGCCCAGCTCCAGGCCGGGCTGGAAGCTCAGGGCGTGTCGCCCGCCACCGCCCAGCAGGTGATCGCCGTCAACACCGACAGCCGCCTGGGCGCGCTGCGGGCCGCGCTCTGGCTGCTGGCGCTGTTCGCGCTGGTCGCCGTCGTGGCCACCCGCCGGCTGCCCGTGGCGGCGCCCGCCCGGGACGCGGCCGGCGGGCCGTGAGCGCTCAGCTCGCGGCGCGCAGGTCTGTGGCCGACATCGTGCCGTGCACCACCTCGCGTGCCACGGTGTCCAGCCGGCGGCGGTGGTTGCGGGCGTGCCGGCGCATGAGGGAGAAGGCGTCCTCCACCGGGACCGCCAACCGCTCGGCCAGGACGCCCTTGGCCTGCTCGATGGCCACGCGGGAGTCGAGCGCGCCCTGGAGCTGCTCGGCCAGCCGGCGCGCCCGGGCGAGCGTCCGTGCCTGGACCACCCCGATGGCGGCGCCCTGGGCCAGCGTCCGGAGCGCCTCGATGTCCGTGCCGCCCAGCGGGCGGTCGACCGGGCGGTAGGCCACCACCGCGCCCAGCACCCGGCCACGGTGGGCGAGCGGCTCGGCGTACAC
>JBOGGH010000265.1:0-4649 GCA_050743905.1 Acidimicrobiales bacterium | reverse complement strand
CCTCCGGGCGAAAGCCACTCCCACACGCGGCCGATCACCTTGGGCTTGTCCTCGTCGCGCAGGTGATGGAGGGCATAGTTGGTGACGACGAGGTCGACCGAGCCGGGCTGGCACTCGAACTGCTCGATCGGGACAGACCTTGCGTCGATGTTGCCGACTCCGCGGAGCCGAGCATTCTCGAGAAGAAGCGAGATCATCTTCTCGCTGATGTCGACAGCGAGAAGCGAAGCGACTTTCGGCGCTAGCGCAAGCGAAACCTGCCCCGAACCGCACCCGAGATCGACGGCACGCTCTGTTCCTGCGGGACGCGCCTCTGAGACCACCTGCGCAACGACTTTCACGAGCCCTGCGTTGTCGCCAGCTCCGTGGTCCCAGGTGACGGCACGGCGGTTCCAGAAGCGGTGCTGGCGGGCCAGGTTGCGCACGGACGATTGCGGCCTCCCCGTCATATGCACCTTCACCCTACCGAGCGGCAGGCCCTCCCGCTTAGCGAAACGCCATCTCTACGGTGGCATAGATCCCCTTCAGCAGATGACCGAGCTGCCGATGACCCGCCACGATGCCGGTGAGGGTGATCACGTGTCCTGGGGCGCCGCCTTCGCGAGGATCCAACCGCTCACCGGGACGCTTGTCCAGTACGTCCCCATCCACGCCGGTTCAGCGCTCCGGCCTCGGCGAGCCCGTCGACTCCGATGAGCTTCGTAGCTGCAACCCGGCCGATCAGCCACCTGCTGGACGCGACCGGGCTTTGCCCTAGTGCGGGAGGCACCGATGACGGTGACGGGTGAGAGTTGCTTGCAGCGGTCGCGGTCGACGGCAAGATGCTACGGGGTGCGAGGATCGATACCGGCGAGGCGGTGCACTTGCCGTCTGCAATGACCCATGTCGAGGGAGCGACCATCGCCCAGCGAGAGGTCGACGAGAAGACCAATGAGATCACCGGCTTTCACCCGCTGCTCGAGGTGCTCGACCTGGTTGACAGCGCATAGAGGAAGGTGTAGAGGTGGTCGCTTCAGCGACGACCGTCAGATCGTCAGATCCATCGACTGGCGAGCAGCTCGAGGATTCTCATGAGCGCTCAAAGCTAGTTTCCTGATAACCTTTGCAACCGGTGTGCGGGATAGGCGGCTGCGTGATGGCGAGAGGTGCAAAACCTTCGAGCCAACGCCTGTTCGCGATGCGAGATGCCCTTGGCCATCGGGGCCCGGACGGCTCTCGTGTCGAAATCATCCGAAACGTAGGACTCGTACATACCCGGCTTGCCATTGTCGATATCAGCGAGCACGCAAGCCAGCCGATGTCGCATCCAAACGGCAGGTGGTGGCTTTCTTTCAACGGGGAAATTTTCAACCATCAACTGATCCGAAGCGAGCTTCGCGACGAGAACTTTGGATCAGCTGGAGACACTGCGACATTGTTGCATGCTCTCTCACGATGGGGTCCGATGGTACTGCCACGCCTCAATGGCCAGTTTGCCTTTGCTGCGCTCGACCTTGATGGCCAACGCCTGCTGCTCGCCCGGGATCGCTTTGGGATAAAGCCGCTCTACGTCGCGAGGGAGCAAGGTGGCCTGTGGTTTGCGAGCGAGCCGGAGGCACTCTTCGCGGCCGGCGTGGAGGCCATGCCGAGGTCCGATAGCTGGCGAGATCTCGCCGACTTGTCCTGCTACCGAGGCAAAGCCACGCTGCTCTCAGGCATCGAGAGGCTACCGGCGGGAAGCTGGGCTGCGATCTCCCTCGACACCTGCGACGCCACGGTGCAGGAATGGAGCTCGCCTGCGAGCCATGTCCGACCGGATCGGGACAGGCAGCTTACGCGATGCCCTAGGAGAGTCCTTGTTTCGAAGCTGGAGGAAGCATTGCGCCAGGCGGTTCGCGGGGCCTTGCTCGGTGACGTGCCGATCGGGACCATGTGCTCAGGGGGAGTGGACTCGAGCCTCATAACTGCGCTTGCCGCCGAGCACAAGAAGGATCTGGTGGCTTTCGGAGCGAGCTATAAGGGCGTCCGCGGGCTTGACGAGGGGCCAGCCGCCAGGAGGGTTGCCGCCTTCCTCGGAGTGGAGCTCGACCTCTTTGAGGTGACCAAGACGGGCTGGAGAAGTGGGTTCGTGGAGGCAACCCTGCACTTTGGTGCACCACTTGCCAATGCAAGCTCGGTCACGATCGCTCAGATTGCGCAGCGCGCCCGGGCTGTGAACATAAAGGTACTGCTCACCGGCGAAGGAGCAGACGAGCTGTTCGCAGGCTACAGCGATCCTCGTCAACCTCCACTAGCTCATTTCCTCTCGGGTCACCAGCGCCGGCTGCGCCGTCTTGAAGAGCTCTCCTCCGGCAGCCCTTGGCGCGTGATCCTAGGAGCCCTTCACAAGGCGCAGAGTCTCATGTCGGGGAGTCCAAAAGGTGGATGGGATCTATATGGCGCAACGAACAAGGACGAGATCGAGGGTGCGTACCAACATCACGAGGCGTCACGTAGGGCGCTCGAGACTCACCTACTTCGGGAGTTCGATAATACGCTCTCGTTCCTGCTGAACCGAATGGACAAGAACATGATGCAGGCCTCGGTAGAGGCGCGCGTGCCCTTCCTCGACCCGCAGGTGGTGGAGCTCGTCTTGAACCTTCCCCTCGAGGCACGGGTACTGCCCTGGAGCAAAGGCATTTTGCGCGACGTCGCCCGCCGTGTTTTACCCTTCTCAATTGCTCACAGACGCAAGATCTACGGCATGATCTTCGATGCCGGCGGCTGGATTGAAGAGGCGGCGAATCCCGACTTCCTGTCACGCGGGATGTTCAGAGAGCTCTTCGAGATTCCCGATCGCGACTTTACGAGCTTGGTCGAAACAGCGAACGGGACGCAGAGGACATGTCTGTGGTCGGCCGAAGTTTGGTGTAGGGCAGTGTTCGGTCGGGAGACACGAGAGAGCATCGAAAAGGAACTGTGGCCTCAGGGGCCGTGAGCGACTTGGCCGCCGTGGAACGCTGGCACCGAGGCGTTACACCTATAGAACGGCGGCTTCAACCGGTGAGCGTAAGTAGCTCGGTGAACTTCTCTGATGGTTTCATGTAACCGAGCGCCTTGCGCGGACGGTCGTTGAGACTGGCCGCGATCCGGTTGAGTTCCTCCTCGCTGTAGACCGAGAGGTCCGTGCCCTTGGGCATGTATTGGCGCAACAGTCCGTCGGTGTTCTCGTTCGAGGGTCGCTGCCAAGGGCTGTGAGGGTCGCAGAAGTAGACCTGGATGCCGGTCTCAGCCGTGAAGCGGTCGTGGCGGGCCATCTCCTTTCCTTGATCCCAGGTGATCGAGCGGATCAGCTCGTCGGGGAGGCGGCTGACGGCGGCGGACATGGCGTCACTCACCTTCTCGGCCTCCCGTCCGTCAGGAAGGTGCAGGAACGTGACGAAGCGGCTGGTGCGCTCGACGAGCGTGCCGACGGCGGACCGGCCGCCCTTGCCGATGATGAGATCACCCTCCCAGTGGCCGGGCACCGCCCGGTCCTGCGCCTCGGCCGGCCGCTCGGTGATCATCACCATGTTCGAGATCTGCCCTCGGGTCTCCAAGCGGTTGCGCGGCCGACGGGCGCCACGACCGCTCCGCAGGCATCGGTGCAGCTCACGGCGTAGTTCACCGTGCCCTTGAACGAAGAGGCTCTTGTAGATCGTCTCGTAGCTCACCCGCATCATCGGATCGTCGGGGAACTCGATTGGCAAGCGCTCGGCGATCTCTTCCAGGGACCACCAGCACTCGAGCCACTCAATCACAACCTTGGCGAGGGGCGCATGGCCGAGACGCGTGGACTTGGGTCGCCGGCAGCGTTGCTCGGCTCGCTCGTGTGCAGCCCAGGCTCGATAGCCGCTCCGGCCACCGTGGGCGCGACCTCCCGGGAGATCGTCGACACCGAGCGCCCGAGCGACGCGGCGATCGCCGTGAACGTCTCGCAGCGCTCGATACCCGAGCGGATCTCCTCGCGCTCGGCCAGCGTCAGGCGTCCGGGACCGGACACCCACGCGGGGCGCGCCGGCGCTCATCGGTCGCGTTCAAAGACGTTCGACACCGCGTGCTTCGAGCACGCCAGGCGACGCCCGACCTCCCGGAGCGATCCTTTCCATCGCCCCGCTTGCGACGCTGAGGGGCGCGTCCCTTCGATGGAGACCTCCTACTACGTGACCGACCTCTCGCCCAACTCGGCTCCGGCCTGTTGCGCACGTTCAACATCACCGTCATCGTCCCATCCGCGCAATCAGTCGGGCTGGGACACCAAGAGTGTGCGGGGCTGCCGGCCGGACAGTGTCGATCGCCCTGCTTGCGGCCTCGGTCGAAGTCGTCGCCATGCTCCCTCAGCCAGACCCCGCCGTCTTCGGCTCGAACCAGAAGATCCAGGGCGTGGCGTGGGCGGCCGTACCTATCTTCTTCCCGCCGGCGTAGACCTCGACGGTGGCGAGACCGGCGGCCACCTGGACTGCCAGGGGCCCGTTGGCAAAGAAGTACTTGGTCCCGCCGCCCTGCAGGGTCGTCTGGTCGAGGGGGTAGGTGCCCGCTCCCGCGCTCGTGAGGCTGTAGTCGGCCACCCAGGTTGCGTGCGACGCCGCCACCCTCACGGCGTAGGAGGAGACCGAGACGTCGTAGACCGAGACCCCGTTTGGCAATCCTGC
>JBOGGH010000264.1:0-4655 GCA_050743905.1 Acidimicrobiales bacterium | reverse complement strand
GCGCCAGGGCTCGCCGCTCGGCGAGCAGCGGCGCCAGCGTCCGCCAGAGGGCCAACCCGCCGGCCGGGTCCGGCTCGGCCGGCGGTGCGATCGCCACCCACCGGCCCCGCCGGGCGCTGCGGGCGGCGGCCAGCTCGCGGAGGCCCACCACGCAGAGCACCGCGCCGAGCACGGCTCCTCCGAGCGGCCAGAGGGCCGGCACCACCAGGGCGAGCAGATGGGCCAGGCGGTGGAGCACGTGGGCGTCGCCCACCCCCGGGTGGGCGAGCCAGCGGGCGAGGGGGCTGAGGGAACTTGGGGGGCTGGGAGGTGCGGTGGGAGAGGGCATGGCGCTCCTTCAGGGGTGCGAGATCAGGGGCCGGGTGCGCCGTGGTCGAGGGCTGCCAGCTCGGCCGGGTCGCTGGTGACCAGCGCGTGCTCCTCCGGGCTGGCGACGGCCTGGAACTCCACCCGCTCGGCCCCGGCACAGAGCAACCCCTCGCCCCGGCGGGCACCGAGCAGGAACTGGCGCTCACCGGTCGACAGTGCGAACCGCTCGGCCAGGTGGGCGACCGTCTGGGGGGCCTGACGCAGGAGGATCTGGGTGGCCGCGTTGGCGACGACGGCCTGCCCGAGGTCGCTCCCGAGCAGGTCGGCCGCGTCCTGGGTGACGACGGTCAGCCCGCACCAGTGCTTGCGGGCCGCCTTCGCCGCCCGGAAGACGAACTGCGCGCCCTGCGGGTCGCGCATGAGCAGCCACGCCTCGTCCAGCACCACCAGCCGCCGCCGTCGCCGCGACGGGTCGGTTACCCGGCGCCAGATGGCGTCGAGGATGAGGAGCGTGCCTGCGGCTCGCAGCTCGTCGGGGAGGTCCCGCAGGCTGAAGACGACGAGGTGCCCCTCGGGCCGGGTGGTCGTCGGCCCGTCGAAGAGCCCCCGGAAGCTGCCCGAGGTGAACGGGGCCAGGCGGGCCGCCAGCGTGCGGGCCACCGGGTCCTCGCCCTCGGCCAGGGTTCGCGCCAGGTCCACCAGGGTCGGCGCCGGGCGGGCGTGGGTGCGCTGGTCGGTGGTGATCCCGGCCGCGGCGTAGGTGGCGAGCACCGCCGCGTCCAAGGCCGCCGTGGCCGCCGGGTCGAGCGGCCCGCCGAAGAGCACGGCGCACAGGGTGTGGACGAACAGCGCCCGGGCGGTCACGGGGTCGGCCCCCGGGGCGAGGTCGAACGGGTTGAGCCTGGTCCCCCCTCCCAGGTGGAGATGGGCGCCGCCCACGGCGTCGGCCAGGCGGCGGTACTCGTCCTCGGGGTCGACCACCGCGACGTCGATGCCCTGGTACAAGGAGCGCAGGATCTCGAGCTTCGCCAGGTAGCTCTTGCCGCTGCCGCTGCGGGCCAGGATGACCGAGTTGTAGTTGTCCTCTTGGAAGCGGTCCCAGCGCAGCACGCCCGAGCCCGAGGCGGTCGTCCCGTAGAGGACGCCGGTCGGGGCATCGAGGCCCGAGCCGGTGAACGGGAAGGCAGCAGCCAGGGCCTGGGTGTCGAGGGTCCGGCCCATGCCCAGCAGGTCCACGCCCACCGGCAGGGTCGTGAGGAAGCCCTGCAGGGTGCGGTAGGTGGTGGGCACGGCGTCGAGCAGGAGCGACGAGACGAGCGAGCGGACCTGGGCGCACTCGGCGTCGAGGGCCCGCTCGCTCTTCGCCCAGACCGTGAACGCCAGGCCCAGGCGGAAGAGCTTCCCCTCCCCTCGGGCCACCTGGGCGGCGAGATCCCGGGCGTCCTCGGCCGCCACCTCGGCCTCGGGGTCCCCCAGCCGCCCCTTGGCCGCGTCCATCCGCCGCGAGGATTCGAGGCGGGCCAGCGTGCGGCGCAGCCGGTCGGCGGCGACGGCGTTGGGCACCGGCTCGATGTGGAGGGACACGTCGAGCCGGCCGGGGTGATCGAGCAACGGCGCCAACCAACCGAGCCCCACCTCGCGGGGGTACCCGACCACGCAGAAGGTGCGGCAGACCCCGTCGGCCACCACGAGGTGCCGGGGACGCACCTCGACGGCATCGGGGCCGACCAGTCCCGCCGTCGCCGCGCGGCCCCCCTGCGGGTTCCTGCGGGCCAGCAGGCGGGCGGTCATCGCCCGGCTCCGGTGGCGGCGACGTCGGGCCCGGGTGCCGACTCCGGCCGGAGCGTGTCGAAGGGATCGAGGGCCGCCGACAGGCACGCGGCCACCTCGGGGCCGGCGAGCACCCGGAGCGTCACGCCAGCCGACCCCAGCGCTGCCCCGGCGTCGGCGGCCCGACGGCTCAACCGCTCCCCTGCGCCCTCACCGGCCTGGTCGCGGAGGACGACCAGCACCTGGCGGCCGAGCAGGTCGGCCCGTGCGGCGAGCGTGGCCAGGAACTCGGCGTGGGCGATGGCGGCCCGTTCCAGGGTCGGATGGGGCAGGCCGCCGGCCACCCGGCGCAGCTCGGCCACCGAGCCGCCGAGATCGACCGGTTCGGCCCGGACCACGACCTGGACGGGGCTCCCGGTCCCGTTCAGGTACCGGCCGAAGGCCCCGACCAGCGCCTCCTGCTCGGCCGGGGTCCGCAAGGTGAGGCTGATGGTCGAAGCCCGGCAGACGAGCGCCGCCCCGTCACCGCCGAGGTCGACCACGCCGTCGGCCCCGACGGCACGGACCGGGAGCGGCATCGGAGCCGGTGGGGGCGCGCCGTCGACCAGCGTGCTCCAGGCCGGCACCGCCCGCACGCCCTCGGGAGCGGGCACGAGCCGCCGAGGGGCGCGGGCCTGGCGCAGGGCCATCATCACGAACCGGTCGAGCCCGATGCCGTCGCGACGGCCGAGCACCAGGGTGGCGGTCACGAGGGCCACCGGCGCGCCGGCGACGACGAAGACCGGGAACGGCACGAGACGCCGGGTGGCGACGTACCCGGCCCACAGCACAAGGGCGGCCACGGCGACGATGGCGAGCTGGCGGGCGGTGAGCCCCGCCAGCAGCCGGTCGGGGCGCTCGACGTCGGCGGGGATGCGCACCCGAGAGTGGCCGTTGTGTCCACGGTGTTCCTCGGACCCGCTCACAGCGCCGCCATCCCGGCCCGGATCACCTTGTAGACGATGGCGGTCTTGACCAGCCGTGCGCCGGCCGAGGGCTGGTGGCCCAAGCCGGAGAACACGGCCCGTGAGACCCACGCCGGGATGCGAATCATCACCCACAAGAGGCACGCCCCGACCAGGAGGTCGATCAGCCCACCCGAGGCCGTGAGCCCGAACGGGCCGCCCGAAGCGAGGAACACCCGCAACGCGGTCACGAGCACCAGGGACTGGGCCAGTTGCACGCAGAGCACGCCTGCGAACGCTCGCCACCACAGGCGGGCCAGGCCCTCGGTCTGGGGCAGGGCGTGGCAGATGAGAGCCAGCGGGGCCACGACGATCAAGAGCACGGTGACCGCCACGCGGATCACGTAGGTGGCAAGGAGGACGACTGCGAGCACGGCCACCACCAAGGCGATCAGGACGAGGGCGATGCCCCCGTCGGCCAGGGGGCCGGTCACCAGGCGCTGGAGGGCCGACGTGGCGTTGGCCGGGTCGACGCCTTGGCCGAGGAAGGCTTGCGAGAGCGAGTTGGTAGCCCCGATGGCCAGGCCACAGAGCGACAGGCTGGCGTTGGCGGCGATGACCGCCAGCACGATCCGCGGCGCCACCTCCTTCATGCCGTAGCGGGTCTGGACGGACTCGTAGCCCATGACCACGGCGCCCCCGGCCAAGACCAACAGCACGACCAGCATGTTGGCGATCCCGGCCGACGCCGCCCACAGCTCGCCCTCCCGGCCGCCGGTCACCTCGGGCGTGGCCAGGACGCTCCGGCCCAACAGGCCCAGCACCGGGTTGAGGGCAGAGGTCGCCAGGTCCTTGAACCAGCCGTCGATCGCCGAGGTGATGTCGCACGAGACGTCGAGGAACCCGCAGGAGGGCGTGCCGGCTGTGGCTGTCGAGGACGACGGCGAGCCGGTGGAAGCAGGAGTGGTGGGGAGCGTCGGTCCGACCTGGATGCCGCCCGGTGCCGAGCCAGCCGAGGCCAGGGCGGCGTGCGGCCCAGCAACAGCGGCGAGCGACGACACCGTCCGGGTCCCCTGGGCAGCGGCCTGTGCCCGCCCGCCGGCGAGCAGTACACCGGCCAACGCGACGGCGACGACGAGGCCGACCAACCAGCACGCCCGTCGCCGGGCAGACCTCGACCGAAGCCGCATCAGCCGACCACCGATTGGAGGATCGAGACGACGAGCGGGGCCAGCGCGGCGAGCGCGTATCCGATGGCCGCCGACTTGAGCGCCACCTTCGCCCGCTCCACTTGGGCGGGGTCGCCTCCGGCCGAGAGGTAGCGGATGCCGCCGACCGTCAAGAACAGCGTGGCCAGGGCGGCCAGGATGCCGGTCAGCCACAGGCGCAACGAGTCGATGACGCTGTTGAGGCTGGGGGCTCCGGCTGTGGCCGCCAGGGCCGGGGTGGCGACGAGCACCACCAGGACCGCGGCGACGCCGAGGACGGCGCCGGTTCGGATGATGAGCCTGCGTGGCAAGGGGACGACCTCCTTCGGGTACGTGGGTCGCGACAGGGGCGAGCGGGGCGAGCCGGTGGGCGTGTCACCTCCTTGGCTCGGTGTCGGCTGGGGCAGTTGGCGCAGTCCCGACC
>JBOGGH010000263.1:0-4678 GCA_050743905.1 Acidimicrobiales bacterium | reverse complement strand
ATGCTACTCCGCGCGGTTTATCCTGTGGTGGGCTCTTACCTTCCGTTGGGCGGGATCCAGCCTCAGTAAGTGAGGAAGAGCGACGATGAACGACTCCGAACGCGAAGTGTTTCAGAAGGGTCAACGTGCAAGGGAGGTGAGTGACGCTACGCAGGACGAGATGGTGAAGAGCCTCCTGCTGGAAGCGTCCGACACTTTGCTCAAAGCTGCCAAGCGCCTTCGGACGGGGCCTCCCTGATCCGAACGGCCGCACTGAGATCCCGCGCTGCGCCAGATTCGACATCGTTCTGTATACGTTGCGTCAGGCCGGCACCCTGGAAGCGAAACCCCTGGCCGCCGACCCGCTGAAGGTTGGGATACGGCGTACGCGACGAAGGGTCTTTCATGCGCTGCATCGTCTTGAACACAATCGATTCGGCGTACCGGGTACCGCCTGCGACCATCTGGGCGTAAACCTCACGCACCGTGAACACCGACCTGCCGTCGCGCGCCGCGAGCGCGGAGAAGGCCGCCACGACCCCGTCGCGGCAAGAAGGTGCCGCCGGCTTCCGGCCACCCAGCCGGATATCTTGGCCAGCGACGCTGACGCCGCGGTTCGTCTCCGGAGGCACCACCTCCACTTGATGTAACGAAAAGCCAACCGGCGCCCCCCTGATGGGAGGACGCCCGTGGTGCGTTCGGGGCCGGTTTGCTGCTCGCTGGTCGATCCGGCACCCAGAAGTACGGGTAGGCGTGGCGGTCGGGCGTGATCTCGACCCGGTCGATCAGGTCGCGTAGCAGCTGCTTGACGGCGTCCGGCGGGCTTTCCTCGATGGCTCGGCGGACCTCCGGGTGCTCTGCGACCTTCTCCTTGAGTTCGTTCGTTGCGGCCTCGTGAACGTCAGGAGCCGGCCGTGCTTCCCCTCGTCGCCGAGCCGGAGCATGAGACGGATGACCGTCGCGCTCTTGCCGGTGCCCGGCCCGGCGAGGATTCGGGCATGCCGTGAAGGGTCGTGGTCAATAACCCGTTGCTGTTCGTCGGTCGGCGGCCACGCCATCTCAGCGAGGCTCCGGGCACGCAGTCAACGGAACCTCCAGCGCAGGCGCCATCCCTCCTCGCTCTCGGCAAGTTCTGCGAGTAGCGTCTCGACCGTCCACGTCGGACAGCCGCAACCGAGGAAGTCGTGGTCGCCCGTGAGGATGGCGGCGTCAAGGACGAGCGCGAGGGCGACGGTGGGCCAGTCGTTCGGGTCTCGGGGCACCCGCCGGCGGGCAACCGCCTCCAGATGCGCATACGCATCGTGCGCGACGACCTCGATCGCCCCGGCGTCCACCAGGGCGCGGATGGACTCCTCCAGCTCCGATCGGCGCTCCTCGGAGATGCGCCCTTTGCCGGACAGGATGTCCAGGCGGCGTCGCAGCTCGTGGTCGGACTCGCTCCACTGGTGCTCGGCGACTACGCGTGCAGGTCGGTATGGAGGATGAGCGCCCGGCCTCGCTCGCGGAGCAGCTCGCCAACGAGCACGCTGGCGTCCGCGACGACGATCACTCGGCCATCGGCCGTCGCAGGTCGAACAAGTGCGCCAGCTCCTCCTCGGTCATCCCGGACTCTTCGAGGACCCGCTCCACGGTCGATCCGAGCTTCGCGACGGCCCGGCGGACTTCGTCCTCGTCTCGTTCGAGGGGGATGTAGAACCCGATCACCTTGCCGTGGCGGTTGACGGCGATGGGTTCGGACCCGGAGAGGTACGCGCTCGCGTTGTTGCGGAACTCCCGGACGCCGACGGTCTTCAGCTTGCCCATATGTGACTCCTTTGTGTACACAGCGTAGCGCTTTCTCAGGAGCCGGTCAACGACCCGACGCCGGGGGGATGGTCAGTGGTCAGCGCCGCACCTTCCGTTTGGTGGCTTCGAGCTTCGGTGTACTCCCCGGCCGCTCATACTCCGGCCTCCAGCCGTCCGGGGAGCGATGCCCCCCGGACCTCCGCTTCGGACCGGGGACGTCGGTCGCCTTCATGAATCCACCTTCACCGAACGGCGTGTCAATGGCCTAGATCTCTCCCATCCACTCCTTCTTTCGGGCGCTGACCCGGCGATCCCGCCAGACGGCCGTCCACCCGGACGCCGTGAGCGAGGCACGCCTCAGCCTTCCCCGCCGGATCGACGATCCGGCAACCGCGGCCGCGATTGGTCCCGACCTGCTCCGGCATCGCAAGGAGGACATCGCCCTCGTCCTCTACCTCGACGATCGGCACCGCTTCGTCGGACACTGCGTCGTCACCGTCGGATGGGTCCAGACGGCCCGACTGTCGGCCCGCTTCAGTCGCGAGGGATCACTCCCGGTCGGACATCCTTTCCGAGGGCGAGCAGAAGGTCATCGCGATCGCCGATTTCCTCGCGGAGGCGTCGCTCCGAACAGGGTCGGCCCCGATCGTCTTCGATGACCCCGTGAATAGCCTCGCCCATCGCCGGGTCCGGGAGATTGCCAAGCGGATCGACGAACTCAGCGCAGTCCATCAGGTCATCGTGTTCACCCACGACATTTGGTTCGCAAGCGAGCTGCTTGCAGCGTTCGATGCGCACCCGTCAGCCTGTTCCGGTTACACCGTTCGGGAATACTCCGGGTTGAAGGGCCTGATCTCCGGCGAGAAACATCCGCGGTCGGACACCGTTCAGAGAATCGGTCGCAGGATCAACGAAAAGGTCCAGGAGGCCGAGGGGGGAAGCGACGACGGCCGCCAGGAACGGATCGACTCGACGTACGACTACATCCGGACGTGGTGCGAGCGGGCCGTCGAGCATGAATTGCTCAAGAGGGTTGCTCAACGCTTCCAGCCGAACGTCGCTATGCAGAACCTGACGGACATCCATGCGGACCGGCTTGGGACGGCGATCGGGACGATCTACCCGATCTGGGAGAACGCGTGCCGGTACATGACCGGGCACTCGCAGCCTCTCGACACGCTTGGCGTCCGTCGATCGATCGGCGAGCTGAAGCAGGACTGGGCAGACCTCCAGCAGACCCTCAAGGACTACAAGAGTGATGAGTCACGAGAGTCCGCTTCTCCGCGAGTACAGGCGCATCAGGGCGGATGCCGACGCTCAACGACGGGGCTACGACCTTCAAGCATTGGTCAGCAGTCTGCTCGGCCGCTACCACTTCAGGGCCGAGACGAAGGCGAGGGCGGCTCGGCCGCGTCAGGTCGACCTTTTCGCCAGTCGTGGCGACATTGTTTACCTGATCGAGACGAAGTGGCGGCGCAACAAAGCGGATATCGACGACATCGACTCGCTCTTCACTCGTTTGCAGGCTGTCCCGCCGCGCGTGGTCGGGCTTCTCGTAGCCACGCCGGTTTACGCGGCCCGTCCTCGAACGGGTCCGTGAGAAGTCCGATCGTCAGGCGGTCTTGGTGACTGGCAAGGAACTGGAGAACGCCCTTGAGTGGGACGGTGACTTCGTCGATCTTCTTCGACGAAAAGCGAACGCTCTGTTTGTTCACCGTGAGGTCCTGGTAGACGTGGACCTGCGGCGGTCACGTCGCCCGAGGCAGGCGAAGACGAGGCCGGCGCATCCTGGAAGCGAAACCTGTTCGCCATGAACGCAGCTAAACCGCGGCTCACCATCGGCTCACCACTACTTCTCCTGGCAGTCAACCTCTACCCTGCTCGTAACGCCTTTGCTCACCGTCACAGGTCCCGACGCATGGCAGATTGCGATGCCTCCTTCGTACTCCGGACTGCGCCCCGAGACGGTGTACGTACCTACGACGACCGAGTGGACCGTGAATCGACCGTTGACGCCGACAGGAAAGCCCAAAATCCCCCGACCCGACGTCTTGGCGGTGATGGTTCCGCTGAGGGCTCGCGAGCCGGTGCCCGAAGGACCGCCCGCGGCCTCGAACGTGCCGGTCAGCGTCCCCGTGGCTGGCGACAACGGCAACAGATTTCCAACGCCCAATGCCACCCCAATCCCAATAGCTACGACGACGAGCACGATCAACGAGACTCGGCGGACACGATGACCTCGTTCACGCATTCTTGACGTACTCCTTCGGTGGTTCATACCGCTCGACGGCGGACAAGCAAGACGGTCACGGTGAGAAGCAGCGCGGAGAGCGCGAGTAGCCAGCCTCCCTCGATCCACTGCAAGGCCCAGAAGTGGCTGATCGGTTGGTAGTGGGCCCATTCCGTGTAGCCGTGGTTGAGGAGACATTGTGTTGGACTGAGGGAGCTTGGGCCTGAGGAGTTGATGCCGCCGCTGCCAGATGCATGGAAAGTTCCAGGGCAGAGCTGCGGGAGCAACCCGAGAGGGGGCCGGGCTCCGAAGACGACCTTGCCTCCCTTCGTCCACCACTCGCTGATGACCCATGCCGAGCTCGGTATGTGCAGATTCTTCGCGACGAGCGGCGCCAGGTAGTGCGGGCGCAAGACGTTCGCCGTCAGAAGAGCGAGTGCAGCATAGGCGGCGAGGGTGGCGACGATGGCAGGCACGATCCGGCGGATGAGCATGCCGGCCAGGACGCCGATCGCGAAGGCGGCGAGCGTCCACGCGGCGAACGCCACCCCGTGGAGATCGAACAGCCCGGCAGAGAGCGGGCTCGCCCCCGAAACGTTGGGGGCGTTCTGCGCCGCGACGTAGGGCTGGTAGTACCAGGACAACAACACGCTGAAGGCTCCGGCGAGGGCGGCCACTGCGACC
>JBOGGH010000262.1:0-4702 GCA_050743905.1 Acidimicrobiales bacterium | reverse complement strand
GCGTTGCGCCATCGCGGCGCGGAGGCGGCGGGGGCGATCTCGGCGGCGTGGGAGGCGGTGGGCGCACTTCCCGGTTGGGCGGCGCTCGGTCCCTGGCGCTTCGCCTCCGCGGTGAGCGGCGGGGCGTTGATCGCCTGTTGACCGCCACGCAGGATGAGGATGGGCGGGTCGTTCCGCGTCAGTGACGATGGGGACGGCCCGGTTCGGGGCGCCGGCAGGCAGGCTGGTCGTGGGTGGGCCAGGCTGGGGGCGTTCGCGGACGCGTAAGGACCCTCCCGCTGATTCTTGCCGGAACTTCGGGAGGGCCCTTCTGACGATGCCGGAGGCACCGGTGCTCATGGTAGGGACTGATCAAGCGGCCGTCGAGGCAGACCTGGTTGGGGGGCTGCTGGCGTGCCCGGGTTGTGGTGGGGTGCTAGGCGGTTGGAGTCATGCCCGGCCCCGGGTGTTGCGGCGCCGCAGCGGCGAGGAGGACAGGTTGACTCCCCGTCGGTCGAGGTGCCGGGCGTGTGGCAAGACGCACGTGTTGTTGGGCTCTGAATCCTTGTTGAGGCGTCGTGACGAGGTGGCGGTCATAGGCGAGGCGATCGAGGCCAAGGCGGGCGGTGACGGGCATCGGCGGATAGCGACCCGACTCGGGGTGCCGGCGTGGAGGGTGCGGCGGTGGTTACGTCGTTTCGCCGAGCGGGCGGTGGAGATCAGGGAGCATTTCTGTCGCTGGGCGCATGCGCTCGATGTGTCAGTGGGCCCGGCCAGCCCGGGCGGCGACGTCTTTGTCGAGGCGCTGGAGGCCATCGGGGTGGCGGCGCGCGCGGCGGTGTTGCGCCTCGGTCCTCGCCCGGCGTGGCCGTGGGCGTCGTTCGCGTCGGGCGGGGTTCTGCTGGCCAACACGAAATGCCCTCTGCCGCCGGTTCCCTGAGGCGGTCACGCTGTTCTCCTTGCCGTTTGGAAAGGAGAATCCATGGAAGAGGGACGTTTCCGAGACATCGGGTTGTTCCGTTACTCGCTGATAAGGGAGGCGGCTGACAAAGGATTGTCGGCTGCTGAGCGCGGTGCGCTGGTGCGCGAGCTGGCGGGAATGGACCATGTCGGCCCCGGCGGGGAGGTGCGCCGGGTCGGCCGTTCCAGCTTGGACCGCTGGGTGCGGGCCTATCGCTCGGGCGGTTTCGACGCGTTGGTCCCCGCCCCAAGGGTGCGCGTGGCCCGCTCTTCGGCGGAGGCGTTGGAGCTGGCGGTGGCACTCAAGGTTGAGGCGCCGGGGCGCAGCGCGGTGGGAGTGGCGACGATCCTGGCCGAGTCGGGGCGGGGGGATGTCTCGGCTCGCACGATCCAACGTCACTTCGCCCGACTCGGGTTGAACACCCGCCCCGACGGCGCCCCGCCCAAGGTGTTCGGCCGTTTCGAGGCAGCTGCCCGCAACGACTTGTGGACCGGCGATGCCATGCACGGCCCGAGAGTCGGGGGCAAAAAGGCCTATCTGCTGGCCTTTATCGACGATCACTCGAGGCTCTTGCCGGGCTATCTCTGGACGTTCTCGGAGGACACGGTCCGCCTGGAGTCGGCGTTGCGTCCCGGTCTCGGCGCTCGGGGCGTGCCCCGGGCGGTCCTGGTCGACAACGGCAGCGCCTTTGTCGCCGCCCCGTTCCTGCGGGCGTGCGCGGTGCTCGGTGTCCGCCTGATCCACGCCAAGCCGAGAGCGGCCACGACGAAGGGCAAGATCGAGAGGTTCTTTCGGACCGTGAGGTCCCAGTTCGTCGTCGAGGTCGAAGCCCGGGGCGTGGCGGACCTGGCCGAGCTGAACACGCTGTTCAGCGCCTGGGTCGAGGTGGTTTATCACCGCCGGGTGCACTCCGAGACCGGCCAGACACCTCTCGAGCGGTTCATGGAGCCCGGGGCGCCGGCACTGCCGTCAGTGGCACAGCTGCACGAGGCGTTCTTGTGGTCCGAGACCCGCACGGTGACCAAGACAGCGACGGTGAGCCTGCACGGCAACTCCTTCGAGGTCGACGCCGCCTTGGTCGGGCGGAGGGCCGAACTGATCTTCGATCCCTTCGACCTGACCAGCATTGAGGTCCGCTTCGAGGGCCGGTCGATGGGCCAGGCGGTCCCGGTGCGCATTGCCCGCCACACCCACCCCAAGGCCCGCCCCGACGCTCCGCCGGCTGTGGTGGCGACCGGGATCGACTACCTCAGCCTGGTCGCCGCCCGACGCTCGGCGGAGCTCGAGGGCAAACGCATCGACTTCGCCGCCCTGGCCGGCGGCGGTGTCGGCGACACCGCTGGCATCACCGACGGGGCCGGGTCGTGAGCGGCATCGACGGGCTGCGAGCCCACTACGGCTTCGGGGCCCGGATGCCCTTTGGCAAGGACCTGGCGCCGGGGATGCTGCACGGCTCTGCCTGCCACGGCGAGGCGGTCGCCCGCATCGGCTGGTGTGTGGCCGAGTCCGCCATCGGCGTGGTCACCGGCGAGTGCGGATCGGGCAAGACCGTCGCCGCCCGGGCTGCGCTGGGCGCCCTGGACGCCTCGCGCCACACCACGGTCTATCTCGGCGCACCCGGTGTCGGGCTGCGGGGCATGTACGGCGCGATCACCACCGCGCTCGGCGGCACTCCCCGGTTCCACTGCGCTTCGCTGATCCCCCAGACCCAGGACCTGCTTGCGGCGGAGGCCGAAGAACGGGGGAAGAAGGTGACAGTGACCATCGACGAGGCCCACCTCCTCGACGCCGACACCCTCGAAGGGCTGCGCTGCCTGACCAACGCCGGCATGGACTCCGTGGCCCCCTTCGGTCTAATCCTTTTGGGCCAGCCCACGCTGCGGCGCCGGCTGCGCCTCGGGGCGTTCGCGGCACTCGACCAGCGAGTCGGGCTGCGCTATGCCATGACCGGCCTCGACACCGCCGAGTGCGGCGCCTACATCGCCCATCACCTCAAGTTGGCGGGACGCTCCGACACGTTGTTCACCGACGACGCCATCGCCTTGATCCACCAGGTGTCGAGAGGGCTGCCCCGGATGGTCAACAACCTGGCCGTCGCCGCTCTGGTTGCCGCATGGGCCGGCCGCAAGGCCATCGTCGACGACGCCTCCGCACGCTCCGCGGTCGCCGAGGTCACCGAGTGCTGAGCCAACCAGAGTTATTCGCCCTCGACAAGGGCTCCCGGCCCGGGCCAGCGACCGATCCGGGCGTCCTCCCCGACCCCGCCGCCCTGGCCGCCGACCCGCCGCCACCGGGATGGCCCGCAGTCGCCGGGCCCGACGCCTATGCCGGCCTGCTCGGCGACATCGTCGCCGCCCTCGCCCCCCACACCGAGGCCGACCCCGTCGCCATCTTGGCCCAGGCCCTCGTCGCCGCCGGAGCGACCATCGGCCGCGGCGCCCACTTCGCCGTCGAGGCCAGCTTGCATCACCCCAACGAGTACGTCCTGTTGGTCGGCGAGTCCGCCAAAGCCCGCAAGGGTTCGTCGTGGGACCACGTCGCCCGCCTCATGGGCACCGCGGATGCCGGCTTCGCCACGCGCATCTCGACGGGGCTGTCGTCGGGCGAGGGCCTGGTGTGGGCACTGAGAGACCCCGCCGGAGCCGACCCCGGAGCTGCCGACCCTCGACTGCTCGTCGTCGAACCCGAGTTCGCGTCGGTGCTAAAGATGACCGCCCGCGACGTCAACACGCTCTCACCGGTGCTGCGCTCCGCCTGGGACGGCCGGCCCCTCGCCCTGCTCACCCGCACCGCACCGGCCCGAGCCGGCGCGGCCCACCTCGGCGTCATCGGCCATATCACCGCCGCCGAGCTCGCCCACCACCTCACCGGCATCGAAGCCGCCAACGGCCTGTTGAACCGCTTCTTGCTCATCGCGGTTCGCCGGGCCCGGCTCCTGCCCGAAGGCGGCCACCCCAACCCCCTCGGGCGCAGCGTCCTACCCGCCGCCCTGGCCGCCAACCTCGATGCCGCCCGGACCGCCGGGCGCCTGCGGTTCTCCTCGTCCGCCCGCCGACTGTGGTGGGAGGTCTACCCGACCCTCTCAGCCGCCACCCCCGGGCCCGTCGGCGCCCTCACGGCGCGCGCCGAAGCGCATGCGGTGCGCCTCGCCCTGCTCTACGCCCTCACCGACGGCGCCCGCTCGATCGGCCCGACCCACCTACGCGCCGGGCTCGCCCTGTGGGACTACGCGGCGCGCTCGGCTGCGTGGGCCGCCGCCCAAGCCGCCGCCGGGCCGGCGGCCGGACGCGTAGCCGACGCCCTCGTCGCCGCCGGACCCGACGGTCTCACCCGCACCCAGATCCGAGACACCCTCGGACGCAACGCGCCCGGCGCCGACATCGACGCCGCCCTCGCCGCCCTCGCTGGCGCTGGGCGAGCACAAATCCACGTCGATACCGCCACCGGCGGGCGGCCAGCACGGACCTGGACCGCCACCAGACCCCCCCACCCCCAGCTGAACAAGCCAGGGTCAAGCCCGGCCTGAAAGGCCGTCCCGAAGGGACCGCAGCGCAGCGCAGGGGCTTGACGCCGGCGTCGGCGAATTCCCGACGGACCCACAATAAACCCCGGGACCGGGCAGCACAGCTGCCCGGTCCCTACTCGCGCCTTGGTCTTTTACCCGAGCCGACTTCGGTCGTTCGGTCGTGCACCGCCCCCACGCCCACCCCCGCTGTCGTGGCCATCCTCAAACAACGTGGCGCTCAACAACGAGTGCTGGAT
>JBOGGH010000261.1:0-4710 GCA_050743905.1 Acidimicrobiales bacterium | reverse complement strand
AGGCTGCAAAGCAGGTGGGCCACCGTCTCGAGAATTCCTGGGCGGCGCAGCGTTTTGAGGCGGAGATCGCCGCACTGGCAGCCCGTTACGGCTCATTCGACGCCGAGCGCCACTTCTTCCCCCCTGCCGGTGAGTTCGCTTCCTCTGCCGACTACCAGGCCCGGCTCTACGAGATGGTGCGGGCCGATCTCGACGATGCCCTGCAGGGCCCGTCGAGCCCGGTGAAGAGCGCCTACGAGGTGCTGCGGTCCCAACGCGACACCATGCGCTCTGTCATCGAGTTCGCGGGGCTCACCCTCGAGTCGTACCTCGACTTCCAGGCCAACATCCGCAGCCGGGTGAGCCGTCTCGTGGCAGGCCCTCCGGCCGTCCGTTCCCAGCAGATGCTCGCCCTCATGGATGCCGGGGTTCTACAGGTTCCCTTCGGTCCCGCTCCGAGACTGACCTCGGCGAGCAAGGGTGGTTTCGTGGTGCGATCGGGCGAGCTGGACACCCCCCACTCGGCACCGCTGGACGTAGTGATCCAGGGTCACCTCGAGGATCCGACTCTGCACCGCTCCCGCTCAGAGCTGCTCACGAACCTCTATCGAGCCGGACGCATGCAGCAGTTCCACTATGGCGACACGCCTGTCGGGAGCGTATCCCTCGACGAACAGTTCCATCCGATCGACGTCCATGGACGCGTCCAGCGCCGCCTGTGGGCGTTCGGCGCGCTGACCGAAGGGGTGCGATACTTCACGCACTACGTTCCGTCTCCAAAGAGCCGCCGGCGTGTCTTTGTCGATGCCGACGCCTGCGTCAGGGAAATGCTCGCATGAGCCCCTGTTGGCGCAGTGGCACAGCTTGCCAGGATCAACTCGCTCTGCCTACGGGACGGTCGTTGGTGAGAGGACGCTCGAACCTCGCCGATAGCTTGCAGGCGTGCGCTGTCCCTGGGCCAGAGACGTTCGAGGTCAGCTCCAGGTACGCCGCCAGCCAATCAGAGAGCAGGGGCTCGTGTGGCTGCCCCCGCCTTCCCGCTCGACCGGTTGAGCGGGAAGGCATTCGCCGGAGGGCCGGACGTCGGAACCACACCCGGGCCTTACCGAGCTCGGTCGCGTCGTCCCCGCGTCGAAGGCGCAGCCGCATCGCTCGAAAGTAGCCGCTCGTCGTGCCGTCGCGGGGGAATCAACCTGACGCGTGGGCGCCATGGACGCTGAAGGGGGCTTGGCTGTCCCCAGAACCTCGATGGTCGGATAGGGTCGATGCCCTGCAGCGGCACACCTCTCCGAGCCTGGGTCGGTTCCGCGGACACCGGGGGGCATGATGGCTCGTGGCAGACACCGTCGCACCGACCATCGAGCCGTCGTGGCCGGCGTTAGGCAACGGGCCCGCCGTGGGCTGAGGACGCCCCCGACGGTCTTCTTGCAAGCGTTGACTCGAAGGCGCCGAACCGTGGTCTCCCTGGGCGCGGCAGTCCTTGCCGTCGTCGTCGTCGCTCTCGTCGCCTTGCCCGCGCCCGCTCGGGACTCCGGTAACCGCTCGCCCCATCGGCGGACCGACTCCTCCACTGTCTCTGCTCCGACCACGATGTCGATGCCGTCCGGATGCGCCAGGTCACGACTTCCAAAGGGCGTCCCCTGCAGATTGAGTCTCGACATCGTCGACAGCGACAATTTCGGCGGAACCAGGATCGACTCGAGCAAATGGGACACTAACGGCTTCTGGTACAGTCCCGGCAGCACCTCCGCCGGCGGCGCGGACCTCGATAATTCCTCCCAGTGCACTCTGGACGGCAAAGGTCACTTCGTACTGACGGGAGTCCGCCGAGCAAGCCCCTCTCACAGCTGGCTCTCGTGCATGATCGAGAGCGCTCCCGAGAGTGGCAGGACCGGCATCGACCTGACACCCCCCTTCTACGTGGTCTTCTCGGCCCAGCTACCCGCGCCCGGGCCGGGTCTCTGGCCGGCGCTTTATCTTCTCCACGATCCGGATCTGAGTCCGCGCTACCAGGAGGCCGATGTGATGGAGAGCCGGGGCTTCCCAGATCTATTCTGGACTACATGGCACCCGAATATCTATCAGGAGCTGAGTCATGGACCATTTGGTGGCGTTGATCTAAGTGACGGTTATCACACCTTTGGTATATATATGACTGAAACCCGACTCAGGTGGTATTTCGACGGTAGACAGGTTGGAGCGGCAATCCCCATTGTTGATCCCGGCCACTTCTTCATTGTGATTGCCCTCGGAGTTGGAAGTGCGACGTCATGGTCGGGCCCTGCCGACAGCCTCACTCCGTCTCCGTCGATCTTCAAGCTCAACTACGTGCACGTCTACCGATGAGGTTGCTTGTCCTATCGCCTGGCGGGCCTGCTGTCCGAATGAAGTCGCTGCTCTGCTCAGTGCTGCCACACCCTCACGTAGTCGATGTTCACCGAGGACGGGAATTGAGTGGAGGCGTTGGGAGAGCCCGGCCAGTCCCCACCCACTGCCAGGTTCATGATGAGGTACATCGCAGTCGTCGGAACGTCATTCGTAACTCGGGCCACTTGGACGCCGTCGACGTACCACGTGATCGAGCCCGGCTCCCAATCTAACCCGTAGGTGTGCCATCCCGAGATGTCGGAGATAGCACTGCCGCTGCTCTCTCCATTACCGGTCGGTGGGTGGTAGCTGTAGTAGCCCTCGTCCGCCCCGATCGTCTCGAGAGCGTCGATCTCCGGCGGCCATGAGTCGTTCTCAGGGATCATCCACAGTGCTGGCCAGAGTCCTTGTCCAACCGGTATCTGAGCCCGCCACTCGACATAGCCATAGGTGTACGAGAAGTGCTGACGGCTCGTCACCATACCCGAGGTGTAGTTGTAGGTCTCCGGCACGCCGTCGGAGCTGGACAGGCCGGTGACGGTCTGCTTCTCGGCCATGAGGTGCAAGGCACCGTTCGAGACGGTCACGTTGGCCGGCGTGTACCACTCCTCTTCGCCGCCGCCGTGGCCACAGCCCTTCGGATAGGTCTTCCAGTACCACCAGCAAGTGTTCCAGTTGCTCGACAGGGCGCTCCCGTTGAACTCGTCGTCGTAGATCAAGTGCATGGGACTACCGGGAAGAGGGGGCGTGGGCTGAACCCCCTGGGTCGCCTGGACCGTGGTGGTGGTGGTACTCGGGAGCGTTGTGCTGGTCGATGTCGTAGTCGCGAGAGTCGTCGTGGTCGATGTGGTCGTCGCCAGCGTGGTCGGTGGCGCGGTCGACGGGGGAGAGGTGACGGTGGTGGTGGTTGTCGTCGAGGTCGAGGTTGTCGTGTTGCCCACCTGTGAGTGCCGCTGTTGCTGGCGCCTGGCGTTGGTGCGCAGGGGGGAGAAGGTCTCGACGACGCCGGATCTCGTCACCAGCGAGTACGTGGTTTGGCCGCGACCGGCGACGAGGCCTACGACGGGATTGGACACGCCCTGTAGCGAGCCGAGCCACCTTGCCGAGCCGAAGGCGCGGACCTGCCCGGCTCCGTCCACTAGCCAGTAGCCCCTGCCGTTGCGAGCCACCGTGAGGCCGACGACGTCCGAGGGCATCCGATGGGCGCGCACGGCAAAGCCGTAATTTGTGGCATTGCCGTAGGCGAGTACGCCTCCCCCCGCACGGGCCAGCCAGTAACCTCGGCCGCTCGGGGTGGGCTCTATGGCAACGACCCACTTCGTCCAACGGTAATCCGCCGCACGTCCGAAGTACCGAGCGTCCCCGAAGGAGACGACCTTCCCGCTGGACAGCGCCAGCCAATATCCACGGCCGTGTGGGCCGACGGCCAGGCCGACCACAGGATTCCTGACAGACACATGACGGTCCGACCCGTACCAGCGTGCATTGCCGAACGCAAAGACCTGACCCGAGATCGTCGCCACCCAGTACCCTGCTCCATCCGGAGTTCCTGCCATTGCGGCTGCCCTGTTGGCGCGGCGGGGCAGATCGCCGAAGAGGGCCGCACCGCCGAACGAGCTGACACGTCCGTCGAGGTGCACCACCCAACCGCCGCCGGTCTGGTCACTGGCGGAAGCCACGATGGGGGACGCGACCTGGGGTCGAGCGAGCGTCGTCTGAATCGACACGCCAGCCACCGCCGGCGGCACCGACGGGAGGACAACTAGCAACCCGGCCGCGAGTCCTCCAGTCGCCAGCAGGGCGGCGATGCCTCGGATCTGGAACGGACGCCACGATCGCATGGGGAGCCTCCGACGTTCCGGCTAGATCGGCTGACCGATCTCGTGAGGGACTCATCGGCAGCTACGAATGCCACCTTGAGTGATGTCTTCACCACTCCAAGTCCATATTTTGGGATGAAGCTCGGCTTTTCGGGGTCCGACTCCGCTCCCGCACCGAGCTCGCCGCGCAGAAAAGCTGCATGGCGAGTCGGCCGCCCCGAAGTACCCGGATCGCGGGCGCCGTGCGTACTAGGGTGCGCGACGGGAGCCGTCCGTGGCCCACAGCGACATTCTCATGCGTTCAACGCCGTCCGTGAAACAGGAGCCGTCAGGGAACCGCGGGGTGGTCCCCAAGTTCACCGACGATGGGGATCCGATCTCGAAAGACGCTGGAAAGCGCTGTGTCTGAGCTCCCACTCCCGCTCCCTGGCCAGTCACTTCGGAGGTGACATCTGTGCGATCTCGCCACATGGACCGGCTCATCAAGTTGACGATCCCGTTGGCGTGCGCCACTGGGTTCGTGCCCGGCTTGGGCGCTCCCGAG
>JBOGGH010000260.1:0-4711 GCA_050743905.1 Acidimicrobiales bacterium | reverse complement strand
GGGCGGCGGCGGCCCGGCCGTCCCGGCAGCCTGGGAGGCGCTCGACCGCTCGGCCGCCGCCACCTGTCCCGGCCTGCCGTGGGGCGTGCTGGCCGCCATCGGCCGGGAGGAGAGCGACAGCGGGCAGTCCACCCTGCCCGGGGTGCACAGCGGGGCCAACGGGGCCGGCGCCGAGGGGCCGATGCAGTTCGAGCCGGCCACGTTCGCCGCCTACGCCACGGTCGGCCCGGGCGGGGCCACACCGGCCTCCCCCTACGACCCCACGGACGCCGTCTACACCGCGGCGACCATGCTCTGCGCCAACGGCGGGGGCAGCGACGCCACCCTGGCCACAGCCGTCTGGGACTACGACCACCTGGCCAGCTACGTCGAGACGGTGCTGGTGCTGGCGCACAGCCTGGAGGCCGACCCCACACTGCCCTCGGTCCCCGCCGTCGCGCTCGCCTTCGCCGCGCAGCAGCTCGGCGTGCCGTACCTGTGGGGCGGCACCGGCGACGGCGGCTACGACTGCTCGGGGCTCGTCCAGGCCGCCTACCGGGCCGCCGGGGTGTCGCTCCCCCGGGTGGCCCAGGCACAGTTCGACGCCGGCCCCCCGGTAGCCGGTCCCACCATCCCCGGCGACCTCGTCTTCTTCGGCGGATCCGCCACCGACGTGAGCCACGTGGGCATCGCCATCGGCGGCGGCGAGATGATCGACGCGCCGTACACCGGCACGGTGGTGCGCATCGACCAGGTGCCGTCCACCCCGGGCGCCGCGTTCGGCTCCGAGATCTACGTGGGCGCCACCCGGCCCTGGGCGTAGTGCCGCGACGTGACCACCTCCTCGTACACGACGAGGCCCCCGTCAGCAGCGAACTGCTCCTGGTGCGAGGCGGCGCGAACGGGCTGAGTGACCCCGTCTTGGAGCGCTCCGTGGCCGACTGCTGGGACGAGCACCGGTTCTTCGGTGTGTCGGTCTTCGCCGCGCCCGACGACGACCTGGTGGCCTTGAGCCGGACGAACCCCGCCATCCGCCTTCGACGCCATGTTCGGACGGCAAGGGCGGGACCGCTTCGGGCGGCCGGTTTCGGGGTGGTCCCCACGTTCACCACGCCCGGCCACTACTCCCTTGTCCTGCCCGACGCGGCGCCCGGTCGCTTCGAGATCCTGCGGTCGTCCTTCACCCACCCGGTGGAGAACCCCGGCTATCAGCCCGACCGCTGAGCGCTACCCTGGACTGGATGACCGAAGCCACCGTCGAGCTGTGGGTGGACGACCACCGGGAGCTGGAGCCGGGCGTCGTGCACGGCCACCTGCGTCACGCGCGTGTGGCCATCGATCCCCGACCCGGCGACTACCTGGTCGTAGGCGACGACGAGGTGCCGCCCCGGCTGGCCGAGGTGTTGGAACGACAGCTCGATGGGAGGCTGCAGCTCCGCATCCTTCCAGGCCGCCCCGAGGGCCACCCCGAATTCCACCACCGCCCCCTGCCTAGCAAGGTCTGAGGCACCTTCCTTCCCGAACCGGGTGGCGCCGCCGTCAGTGCCGCAGGCGGCGGTAGTCGCGGACGAGGCCGGCCGTGGAGCCGTCCTGGCCCGAGAGGTCCGGCTCCCCCTCGGCGGTGAGCAGGGGCGTGAGCTGCCGGGCCATGGCCTTGCCCAGCTCCACGCCCCACTGGTCGAACGAGTCGATCCCCCACACCGTGCCCTCCACGAAGACCGTGTGCTCGTAGAGCGCCACGAGCTGCCCCAGCACCGACGGGGTGAGCTCGGGGGCGAGGACGGTGGACGACGGCCGGTTGCCGGGCATGACCTTGTGGGGCACCAGCTCGGGCGGGGTGCCGTCGGCGGCCACCTCCTCGGCCGTGCGGCCGAAGGCGAGCACCGCGCTCTGGGCGAAGCAGTTGGCCATGAAGGCGTCGTGCTGGTCCCCGTGCTCGTGGGTGGAGCGGGCGAAGGCGATGAAGTCCGCCGGCACCAGCTTGGTTCCCTGGTGGAGCAGTTGGTAGAAGGCGTGCTGGCCGTTGGTGCCCGGCTCGCCCCAGAAGATCTCGCCGGTGCCCGTGTCCACCGGGGCGCCGTCCCGGCGCACCGACTTGCCGTTCGACTCCATGGTGAGCTGCTGGAGGTAGGCCGGGAAGCGGGCCAGCCGCTGGCTGTAGGGCAGGACGGCGTGGGTCTCGGCGCCGAAGAAGTCGTCGTACCAGACGTTGAGCATGCCCTGGAGGACGGGGAGGTTCACCTCCAGCGGCGCCGTACGGAAGTGCTGGTCCATGGTGTGGAACCCGGCCAGCATCTCGCCGAACGCCTCCCGGCCCACCGCCACCATGAGGGAGAAGCCGATGGCCGAGTCATAGGAGTAGCGGCCGCCCACCCAGTCCCAGAACCCGAGCATGTTGGCCGGGTCGATGCCGAACTCGGCCACCGCCTGCTCGTTGGTGGAGACGGCCAGGAAGTGCTCGGCCACCGCCTCCCGCCCGGCCCCGAGCCCTTCCAGCAGCCAGTTCCGCGCCGCGGCGGCGTTGGTCAGGGTCTCCAGGGTGGTGAACGTCTTGGAGCTGACCACGAACAGCGTCTCGGCCGGGTCGAGGTCCTCGGTCTTCGACCACAGGTCGACCGGGTCCATGTTGGAGACGAACCGGCAGGCCACCTGGGCCCGGTCGGCCAGCGCCTCGTGGGCCATGGCCGGCCCCAGGTCCGAGCCGCCGATGCCGATATTGACCACCGTGCGGATGCGCCGGCCGGTGTGCCCGGTCCAGCGGCCGTCCCGGATCCGGCCGGACAGCTCCCCCATCCGGTCGAGCACCCGGTGGACGTCGCCCACCACGTCCTGGCCGTCCACCTCCAGCCTGGTGCCGCGAGGCATCCGCAGGGCCACGTGCAGCACGGCGCGGTCCTCGGTGGTGTTGACGTGCGCGCCGGCGAACATCTCGTCGCGCCGCTCCTCCACCCCCGCCCGGCGGGCCAGCGCCACCAGCAGCCGGAGGGTCTCGTCGGTGGCCCGGTGCTTGGCGTAGTCAAGCAGGAGGTCGCCGGCGGCGGCCCGCATGCGGCCGGCCCGTCCGGGGTCCCCGTCGAACAGCTCCCGCAGGGTGGTCCCCCGCACCTGGTCGTAGTGGCCGGCCAGCGCCCGCCACTCGTCCGTCTCGGTGATCATGCGTCCGTGCCCTCCGGGCGTCGCTTGAGCCAGTCGCGGAGCTGGCGGCCCAGCCGCTCCACGTCGCCGGCGGTCCGTTCGAGAAACGCCGAGAACCGAGCCCGGTAGTGGGCGACCGCCGCGTCGAACTCGGCCGACGGCGGCGGCTCCTGCCCCCGGCGGGGATAGGAGCCGGAGCGGATGCGGTCGTACTCGCCCGACTGGACCCAGGTCATCAGCTCGCGTACCCGCCGTACGGCGAACGGGTGGGTGAGCTTCAGCTCCACCCACATCACCAGGGCCGAGGCGCGGTCGCAGGAGAGCTCGGCCGCCCGGGCCCACTCCAGCAGGGCGAGGTACATCCCCCTGGCCGGCAGGCCCAGCAGCAGCGTCTTGGGCAGCGCGCCCTCCAGGAACTGCTGCAGGAGGACGAGCGCCGTGGTGTAGACGTTGTGCTCGGACAGCACGTGGCCGGCCTCGTGGGCGAGCACCGTGCGGGTCTCCTCGGCGTCGTAGGAGGCCACGAGGGACGACTTCACCACCACGATCGGCGTACGGGCGCCGATGGTCATGGCGTTGGTCTCCGGGTCGTTGGCCACGTAGAGGTCCGGGACGGTGTCCAGGTCGAGCGCCGAGGCGCACTGCACGTAGCTGCGCCAGACCTCGGGCACCTGCCGCTCCCCGAGCCGCACGGCGTTGCCCATCACCATCTGGCGCAGGCGGCGCTCGTGCCCGACGTCGGTCAGGCGCTTGATCACGGTGTCGAGGAGCGGGACGGCGTGCAGCGCCGAGGTGGCGGCGCGGTCGGCCGGGTGCTCGTAGGCCTTCGGGCTGATCTGGGCGTAGCGCTCCGCCACCTCGATGGCCCTCCTGGTCCTCCCGTTCGCCGGCGGCAGGAGCCTACCGGCGATGATCGGGCGCGCACCGGCCACCGAGGCGCGGGTGCGGCACCTCTGCGAGGTGGCCCACCGCGAGTGCTTCATCGCCCGGAGCCTCCGGGGCGAGATCACGGTGGACCCGCAGATCACCGCCGTACCGATTGGTACGTAACCTATAGGTACGGTAGATGCCGTACTCTATGGTACGCTCCCTCCATGGCAAGGACCAGTTTCCCCTATCACTTCGGCTCCCCCGCCGGCGCCAAGCACTTCGCCGACCGCACGGATGAGCTGGCCATGCTTCGGTCTCGGATGGCCGGATCGGTGAACGTGGTGCTCCACGCGCCCCGCCGGTACGGCAAGACGTCGTTGGTGAAGCTGGGGGCCAGGCTCGCCGAGCAGGACGGGGTCGGTGTCGGGTACGTGAACCTCCTCCGGTGCTCGAGCAGGCGCGAGGTCGCCCAGGCACTGGTTGCCGGCATCCTGAACGGGCCGCTGGCCCACGGGACGACGGCCCGGAACGTGGCTTCCTGGATGGAGCGGATCCGGATCCGGCCACGGGTCGACGTCCGGCCCGACGGTTGGGCGGTGAGCTTCGACCCGGGCCTCGCCGAGCGGGACTGGGCCGGAGCCATGAACGACGCGTGCAAGCTCCTGCACGAGAAAGGTGGGCGCACGGCGACGGCCGTGATCCTGGACGAGTTCCAGCAGGTGGCCGA
>JBOGGH010000259.1:0-4712 GCA_050743905.1 Acidimicrobiales bacterium | reverse complement strand
CCCTTCGTGGGTGTTCACGGGGCCGGATGTTGACGAGAAGGTGTAAAGGTAGCCTGTGTTGGCCTGGAACGCTTCCTCAAAGCTGCCGTTCGTCGACGCCGCGATGCTCGGACTCGTCCCTGCCATCATCCCCTGATAGGTGTTCACGGGACCCGCTGTCGAGTCGGTGTAGAGGTAGCCGGTATTCGCCTGGAAGGCTTCCTCGTAGGTCCCATTGGGCAGGGAGACGATGCTCGGACTCGTCCCCTTCATCATCCCTTCGTGGGTGTTCACGGGGCCGGATGTCGAGTCGGTGTAGAGGTAGCCGGTATTCGCCTGGAACGCTTCCTCGTTCATGCCGCTGCCCACGCCGCCAAAGTGGATGAAGTTCGCAGGCCACACAGCCGACCCAGCTGTGATGTGGACCTCTGCCGTATAGCCGCCCGGGAACGAGCTGGCGTTCTCCGGCATGTAGTTGTCCTCCGTGATCGTGATGCCCGCGCCGCCGGGATCAACAGATTCGACGTAGGCGACGTGTCCGTCTCCGCCACCGCCGGCGTTCCATTGAGCGATTGCCCCAATCGACGGAGTTTGGTTGACGACGATGCCCTTGGCGGCAGCGTGCGTAGCCCAATCGGTTGCATTTCCAAGATTGCCGGGATTGCTGACGCGGTTCTCTTCCAGCCGAAATGCCGCGTACAGCGTGCAGTTGTGGTGACCATACGAGTTCGTGCTGGCCTCAGCTCCGCCGTAGTACGTCCATGGCCATCCCGATTTCTGCATGGTTGTGTTGTTGTAGTTCCCTCCTGTGCAGGCGTAACTCGGGGTAGCGAAACAAGGCCAGTTAGTCGGATTCTTCGGCCAGTTCGAGTAGATGGGAGGGCGATCCTGGGAGCCCGAAACCGAGGCCTGGGCGGACGTGCTCGAGACGCCAAGAACGCTGATCGTGCTAATCCCGAGAACGGCGATCAGGTAGATGCTGCGGTTCGTCGACCGAACCGCGAAGTCTCTGTAGGACGGCACGAATCGAGACGCTACACGTTTCCAACGGCTGTCGCTGGGTCGCCCGAGGGCGCCCGCGGAGCGCGCAGTTCCGAACCCTGCAACATGAGTAACCGGTTCGAGGTGGCTGCAAAGGTCAACCGGGCGCTCGGGCAGGACGCGCCCTTCTAGGCCCGGCCGGCGACTCGACCTGTAGCCGACCTCCTAGAGCGAAAGGAGGTCAAGTATTCCCGTCTTTCGGAGTGGCGCCAGATCGAACTGAGTCTTCACGCCGTCGGGCGGTATCCCCAGTCAGTCTGGAGAGTGGCATATCCCGGATCGGTCGGCAGTCAGTCGTTGCTAGGCTAGGCATTCCAGTTGGCAGGACCAAGACCAGTCCGGGTCACTTGCCGAGGCATTTGCCGCGGTACCGGATGACATGACAGTAAGGCGCGAGGAGGGCTGGATACTCGGCGTCCGCTTTGGTGCTGCAAACGACGACGGGCCGCCACTAGATGTGCGGCCCTGCCGCCCGAGTCGTAGTGAGCGCCGAGGCTACCGTTCTGGTGAGTGCGGATGCGGCCTGGGGACGCCAGGACGCTTCAGGCCCGGCCACGACGCCAAGCTCCGCTCTCGGCTGATGAAGACGACGGCTGGCGGCGACAACGACGCTGAGGACAAGTTGTCGGAGTTCGGTTGGCGCTAGTCGCCTCGAAACGGCGTCCCTTGTTGTTAGTGGCGGGCCGCAGGCCGATGTCTACTGCGCTGGTGTACGGGAGTGGCTCGACCCCCACTCCCACGACTGAGGCGTTCTAACCCCTCTGAGCCGGGGTTTCTTGCTTGAGGGGTTCGACGTCTCGTCATGCCTTCCGGGCTACCGTTGGGGGAAACGCGCGAGCGCCTCGCATTTGCTGTTGTTCGATCAGAGCTATCGGGCGGTCAGCTCGGTAATCAAGTCTCCGGCGAGCACAACGAGGGAGGCGGCAGTCGTCTCTGGATCAGCTGCGCTGCCCGAACGCCCATAGGACCGGGCCCCTTGAGGCCTTGCCTGGTCTGGTATCCGGGTGCCTGGCGCTTCTTGGTTCTTCAGCAAGTGGTTGAAGCCGGCCAACCGCGGGCGGCCGATCGGCCGCGCTTTGTTGCCCCTGCTGCGCCGACGCCGCCGATCGCGGGGAAGCGTTCGCACTAGGTTCGTGGGCTGTGGTCAGAAAGAGGACGAGCGACGCGGCGCCGACCCGAGACGTAGTCGGTCGTCAGGGCAAGACTCCGAAGGCGGATACCGCCGAAGTCGTCTACGACTCTGACACGACTGCCGGCAGCGGTAAGCCGGCCCTGCTGGAAACCCATGCAGGGCTGCGCAACATCACCTTCCAGGCCAAGGATGTGCTCATTCAAGCGAGCTTCGTCAAAGCCTCTCGCGGACTGCACTGCCAGGTGATCCTCCACAGGCATGTCACCTCGAGCTCACCCACGACAACGGCACAGCCGACCTCGGTACTGGCACCTTCGGCACGTTCTGGATGCCCGACGCCCCTAACGGAACAGTCAGGTTGCTCTACAGGCCATCAGACCGGCGCGCTGCTGTCCTGACGACCACGATCGAGTTCTGACCACTCCGTGGGCTTCGAGCCCACAAGCTCTAAAATGCCCATGGCGCGACGGAGGACTGCGGTCGGCGCGGGCACGAATCGGAGCGAAGGCGCCGCTAGATTCGCGAGCGTGGTCACATCGGGAGGGTCGAGCGCTGCCCACTGGCTCCGGTCGTGATCCGGGCCGGAGGTCGAGACGAGTTCGAATCTGGCAGGACCCTGCAGATCCAGTGCTCGTGGCCCAGCACGTCCGCCGGGTCCGTTCGACTACTGCGACGACGATGGCGCCAACCGCGGACATCCCTACTGCGCGGACCAAATTCGGACCAAATGCTCCTGCCTGTTCGGTCCGACTGGAGCCACTGGGCCAACAGCGGCATCCACGCTGACCTGCTCAAACCGAATTTGGCCGAATGCTGCCGAGGGGTCCGACCATACTTTCGTCCTGGAACCCTTGGCGGCCATCTCGATACCATCGGAGGCACTGCCGGCTGCAATCGCGCGATCTGGAAACTCGAGAACGAGTGCCCACCCGCTCGTATGTCGCCGTGGAGCGTCACGAAGGCGTATGACCCGCTCCCCGTACCTGGTCATCCAATGCCGCGCCAGTCCGGACCTACCTCCCTGCTTGGGCCTCAATCTCTCGTACGAGCCGGTCCAACGCCGGAGGAATCTCGCCGTGTTTGGCGCAGTCTTCGGCGATCCGCGCCACAGAGTCTCGATCGAGTTTCAGTCCATACGCCCTCTTAACCCATCTCTTGAAGTCCAGACCGGTGTCCCTTGACCAGGTTTGCCGAGCCGACTCCCAGCCAGGAAAGTCGGGAGCGAAGCTCCGACACACATCATCACTCAGGTGGTCGAGGATGTCTCGCTTGGAGTGCCCGAGCGGCTGTACCAGTAAACCGCGCCGAGCCATCTCGTCCAGGAAGGAGACTACGGACCGCTCCTCGGGGGAGTCGGCCTCGCCGCGCCTTACTCGGCTGGGGTCGGTGTGATCCGTCACGACCGCCATCGGTATCCCAAGAGCACCGATTAAGTCCGACTCGGCAAGAGCACCAAGACTGTTGGTGCCGTAGATCGGAACGAGGCGAACGCTCGCTCGGCGCAGCCGTTCACCGAACATCGCTGTCAGCACAGCCTCGTCGTGCAGTCCCTCGACGAACACGATGAGTCTGGTGTGGAGAAGTAGGTCCGCCTTGGTTAGACCGACCTCCGAGGCAATGGACTCCAGTGCGCGTACGCGGTCGGTTCGCACCCACTTGGCATCGCAGCTGGTGCCACCTACCCGACTCATCACGACCAGCGAGGCCAACTCAGATGGAATATCAACGAGGGACTGGTGATGAGTGGCGACGACCACGGCGCCTTGTGTCGAAGCCTCGACAAGCCAGTCAGCCACTGACTTCACCGCGGCCGGGTGGAGATGGGCTTCCGGCTCATCAATGAGGAGAACCCGGAGGTTCGTGCTCGGAGCCAGGCGCAGACCGGGAGGATCGAGCGACGACGGATGTCGCGCGCTCAAAGCGATGGCGATCTTTGCAGCGGGGTCGGTGACGAGCTCCTTCGTCGTTGGATCGAAGACCTCGAGTTTTGCGTTTAGCAACTCATCGCAAGCGATCCTTAGCGTGGCGGCGACCCAGCCGGCCACGCCAGAGCCGATCACACGGATGTCCCTGCGTTCTTCATCGCCTTCGACAAAGACGATTCGAAGTCTGTGCGGTTCCTCGGCCCAGAGTGCCGGCGGGAGCAACTCGATTTCGATCCTGCCAAGCGACCTCACGAAGGATGGTGCTAGCGAGTTGGCACGGTCAGCGATTAGGCGCGCGGCGTACAACACACTCTTCCGAACTCGTTGCCAGGTCGTCACGTCGGAGCGGGGATCGTGGAGATGGGGCGTCGCCTGATCGTCAGGAGAACTCGGCTCCGAGCCGGGCAGCCTCGTCCACTCCAGCCACGGATCAGGCAGGTACACACCGACCTGGCGGGCTCGAGGTGCTGCCCGCAACAGGAAGTGATCGGGCTCGAGCGTTCCTCCCCGGTCGATCCAGCCAAACGGCGCGAGCGAGATGTCAGGCCCGTACACGACTTGCTTCCCGTCGGTCGTCCCGGCGCGGGCGTCGTTGAAGCTCGTCAGCACGACGTCAATGTTCTCCTGGTTTTGCC
>JBOGGH010000258.1:0-4713 GCA_050743905.1 Acidimicrobiales bacterium | reverse complement strand
CTCTAAATGAGCGGCCACAGCTTGGGCGCAGTCGGATGCGCTGGCGCCAGTGGTGTCTACAATCAAGTCGTAAACGACGCCTTCGTGCACCCGCTCTGATTGGAGATGAGCCATCCCAGTCACCCGGTCCGGCCGGGCGCGCTCGCGGGCAGCGGCGACGTCGGGATCGCATCGCACCCCGACCCACACCACCGGCAGGCCGGACAGGGCCGCCGCCAGCCGCTCCTGCGACGACCTGCCGCTCATGAATACCTCGTCGAGGATGAGGCCCGTCCCGCAGCGGCCCATCTCCGCAAGGCCCCCGTACCAGGACGCCTCGACTCGGCGGAAGTCATCTCCGACGATCACGGACCCATCTGGGCCGAACACGATGGAGCCTTCAGTGCCCACCGCAGTCACCGCCCTGGGGACGCCGATGAGCTCGTCGACGTCGTCACCACCCGGCAAAGCCCGGACGAGATCATCGATGCTAAGCGACATCCACGTCGGGCCGAGCAGCCGCTGGAGGCAGCGGGCGATCGACGTCTTGCCCGAGCTGGAGCCTCCGTTCAGAACGACTACCGGGACCACCCGATCGACGATATCCGGTCGCTGCCAGGATGCACTTACACTGGTCCTCTCCGAACAGAACCGGGCACGGCAGTCAGGGGACTCTTCCTCCATCATGTCATCTCACCAGTACTCTCGTTCTGGTTCTGGACCGTAGAGGTAGGCGAGCCGGCCTACGGTCGCGCTGACGCCTTGGCGGAGCGATGAAGGTGCGAGGACCTCGACGTCCGCACCAAGTTTTAGGAACTCACCCTCGGCCTGGGCGACCGATTCGATCGGCACCACAGCGCGGATCCATCCGTGACTGTCAGGCGAACTAGCGGTCGTCTCGATGGCATCGTTGACCGCCGCGCTGAAGGCAAAGAAGGCGCGCTGGCGCCCGATGGGGCTGAGTCGAATGCTCGCTTCCGACTGATAGAGGCGAGCGTAGAACTCGCTCAGATAGTCGGCCCAGTACTGGGCCAAGTCGAAGTCGGCGGGCTGCTCGAAGGTGTCGTCGAGCGTGCAAAGGTCGAGAATCTGGCTCACGCGATAGGTGTGCGGCGGGCCGTCAGAGCTGGCGACCAGGTACCAGTGTCCGGCTTTGAGCACAACCCCGTGGGGGTCGAGGACCCGCTCGACCTCGTCTGGTTCCTTCCAGCGTCGGTAACGCACCCGGATGCGGCGTTGTCCCCAGACCGCAGCGGCGACCGCTGAGAGATGGGGCACCAGGTCACGGCTCGAGTACCAGCCGATGGCATCGAGATGAAAACGGGCCTGAACGAGCGCGGCGCGATCGGCGATCTCGCGGGGGAGGGCGGCAGTCAGTTTGAGCTGTGCCGCCATCATCGCCGAGCCCAGCCCCAACTCGCTGGCTGGACCGGGTAGCCCCGTGAAGAACAGCCCCGTCGCTTCACGTTCGGTGAGCCCGGTCAGGCGAGTGCGATAACCGTCTAGCAGTTGGTAGCCACCGGCCGGACCGGCGTTGGCGACGAGCGGGATGCCGGCAGCCTGCAGGGCTTCGGCGTCGCGGTAGATCGTGCGCACCGAGACCTCCAGCTCGTCGGCCAGTTCGCGAGCGGTGGCGTGACCTTTGGCTTGAAGGACGAGCAGGAAGGACAGGAGACGACTCGCTCTCATATCACTGACAATAGCTGTCAGTGTCTGCTGCTTATGATGTCGGCCATGGGCTTCGCCGAGAAGGTTCTACGTTCGCCGGGGGTGCTCGAGGTGGCGGGACGGCAGCTCAAGCGATACCAGGTTGCCTCTGTTGGCCAGGAGATCGAACAGGGCGTCCAGGATGCCGCCTATGCCTTCGTCGCGAGGCTGCTGCCGGCACCCGACGAAGAGACGCCACCGGCGGGCTTCAGCGTCCTGCATCGAAACTCACAGGGCGCGTTCATCGACGCCTACAGCTGGGTGTGGGGAAACGTCATCGAGTGCCGAGTGGCCGCTGCAGGCGTACCGGAACTCGGATGCGACGACGACGACCCCACTCATTTCGGGCCGCTCGCGCGCCAGTGGATCGGCTGCGTCTGGGAGCTTGCCCCGTTCGGCCACGAACGCTCGGCGTGGGTCCGTCACATCCTCCAACCCGAGACGCCGAATCTGGCCGCCTACCTGGTCGACACATTCCCCGAGGGCATGACGGGTGGCCCGGAGTGAACGACTTCGACTTCTTGGTCGGCGAGTGGACCGTGGCCAATCGCCGGCGCCGCAAGTTCCTCCAGGGCTGTGAGGAGTGGGACGAGTTCCCAGCCGAGTCGACGGGCATCAAGCTCTTCGACGGCGCCGCAAACATCGACTGGATTGCGTTTCCCACCCTCGGATCATCTGGTATGACGCTTCGACTGTTCGACCCTGCACTGAAGGAGTGGTCGCTCTACTGGGCCAGCAGCAGAGACGGAATCCTCCAACCGCCGGTGAGCGGCTCGTTCACCGGCGGCGTCGGTAAGTTCTACGGTGACGACGCCTACGACGCGAAGCCGATCCGTGTGCGCTACGTCTGGTCGGACATCACGGCGCGTGGCGCCCGTTGGGAGCAAGCCTTCTCCGTCGACGGTGAGGCGTCCTGGGAGACCAACTGGGTGATGACCTTCGACCGACTCAAGTGACTCGAGACCTTCTACCTGATCTCACACGGGTGGCACATTCCCAAGACGCGTTCACCATTTTTGGGTAGGCGAAGAACGACCGAGGGGGTCGACCGCAGGATGTCTGTTCTAGACAGATCGCCCAATACGGCATCCGGCAGGCGGTGCAGGTCCTGACCCAGGATGACGCCACCGGACCGACGGCATTTCGCCTTCAGCGGCATGGGATGGTCGCCGGGCGAGCTCAGCGGCATGCGGTTCAGCCCGTGATCGCCGCGACCTCGTCCCCGCCGCAACCAAGATTTCGCTGGCAGCGCGTAACGGATGTTCGGTGACACTTGCAAGAGTGAGCAGCAGCGTCGCGTGGAATCCGAAGACTGGTCCCCCGTCCCGGCGACGCCCGTAATCACTTGTCAAGCCCTTTTTTTGGTGGTCGGGAGTTCGAACAGCGGGCAGACCAATGATGAGCCACCCGTCGAGGGCACGCTCTTATGACGCCACGCGTTCGGGAGATCGTGAGAGCCGCGCCGTGGACGGGCGAGTCGCCGAAAAGTCAGCCCCCGAAGGGACGACAGGTAGGTGCTGAGCCAGGCCCACGGCGGGCGGCCGAAGCTCCCTTTTTGGTCCCGGCCGGCCTGCGCGACGTCACCCCGAGATGTCTCGTGTCGCAGCTGCTCGGTCGCCGGCTCAGCCCAGCGCCTTGACCTACCGGTCAAGCGTCGGTAGCAGCCCGGGCAGCAGAGCGTCCCCGGCGAGGAACCGGTTCACCGCGGCAGCCGCAGAACGACCCTCCGCTATCGCCCAAACGATGAGGCTCTGGCCTCTTTCGGCGTCACCGCACACGAAGACACCTGCAACATCGGTCTCGTACGAAGGCGACCGTGCGATCGTCCCCCGCGGGGTCATCAAGGTACCGAACGCGGATGCGACCGCCGGCTCAGGCCCGGCGAAGCCGAGGGCCAGCAGCACCAGGTCGCAGTCGAGGTCGAACTCGGTGCCTTCCACCGGATCGAAACGAGGTCCCCCCTCGACGATCGACATCTTCACCTCGCACGCACGCAACCCGCACACCGCCCCGGTGCCGTCGTCCACGAACTCGACCGTGTTGACGGCGAACACCCGCTCGCCGCCCTCTTCGTGCGCGGACGAGGTGCGCAACATGAGCGGCCACATCGGCCAGGGCGTCGACGGGTCGCGTTGGTCGGGTGGCCGGGGCATGATCTCGAACTGGTGGATCGACTTGGCACCCTGGCGGTGCGCGGTCCCCAGGCAGTCTGCCCCCGTGTCGCCACCGCCGATGATCACGACTCGCCTGCCACCGGCGCTGATCGGCGTCGCCGACGACGGATCCGCGGCGTCGACGGCACGGTTCGCCGGAGGCAGGTACTCCATCGCGTGATGGATGCCGCGTAGCTCACGGCCCGGGATCGCCAGCTCACGGGGAACGGTGGCCCCCACGGCGATCACGACCGCTTCGTGCAGCGCGCGGACGTCCGAGGCGGCAAGGCTCCCAGGACCGGTCTCGGCGCCGACCGAGATGCCGGTCACGAATGCCGTCCCTTCTGCCTCCATCTGGGCGAGCCGGCGGTCGAGGATGCGCTTCTCCATCTTGAACTCGGGTATCCCGTAGCGCAGCAAGCCGCCGGGGCGGTCGTCACGCTCGTACACGGTGACCGCGTGACCTGCGCGGGTGAGCTGCTGCGCCGCGGCAAGACCAGCGGGCCCCGAGCCGATCACGGCGACCCGCTTACCGGTCTGCTCGTCGGCCTGGACGGGTTCGACCCAGCCCTCGTCCCACGCCCGGTCGATGATCGTGACCTCGACCTGTTTGATCGTCACCGGGTCGGAGTTGATGCCGAGCACGCAGGCCGTCTCGCAGGGAGCGGGACACAGCCTCCCGGTGAAGTCGGGAAAGTTGTTGGTCGCGTGCAACCGCTCGACTGCCGCGCGCCACTGGTCGCGATAGACGAGGTCGTTCCAGTCAGGGATCAGGTTGCCGAGGGGGCATCCGTCGTTGCAGAACGGGATGCCGCAATCCATGCAACGACTCGCCTGGGTCTGCAGCCGCTCCCTCGAGAAGGGCTCGTACACC
>JBOGGH010000257.1:0-4721 GCA_050743905.1 Acidimicrobiales bacterium | reverse complement strand
GCGCTGCGGGTCCGGGCGCCGCTCGTGCTGGAGCTCTCGTCCAGCGGCGCCGACGTCTCCGAGGGGGTGGACTCGCTGCACGGCTGGGGCGGTGCCGCCGCCGCGGTGGCCGCCTGCTCCGGCGTGGTGCCGGTGGTGGCCGTGGCCACCGGGCCCGTGATCTCCGGCCCGGCCCTGCTCCTGGGCCTGGCGGACCTGGTGGTCATGACCGGCGCTGCCGTGGCCTTCGTCTCCGGCCCGTCCATGGTGGAGGCCTTCACCGGGGTCCGGGTGGGCCTCCAGGCCCTGGGCGGGACGGACGTCCATGCCGGGGTGAGCGGCCTGTGCGCCCTCGAAGCCGAGGACACCGGTGCGGCGGTGGCCGAGCTCCTCGGCTACCTGCCGCGGCACGCGGACGAGGAGCCGCCGCCCCGGCCCACCGCCGACCCTCCTGACCGTCCGGTGCCGGAGCTGCGCGACGTGGTGCCGGCGCGCGGCAACGCCTCCTACGACGTCCGCGACGTGGTGCGCGCCGTGGCGGACGACGGCGAGGCGTGCGAGCTGTGGGGCCGGTGGGCGCCCCAGGTGGTGACCGCCCTGGCCCGGCTCGGCGGGCGGCCGGTGGGCGTGGTGGCCAACCAGCCCCGCTCGCTGGCCGGCACCCTGGACATCGCCGCCTCGCAGAAGGCGGCGCGCTTCGTGCGGCTGTGCGACGCCTTCAACCTGCCCATCGTGACCCTGGTGGACACGCCGGGCTTCCTCCCCGGCAAGGACCTGGAGTGGCGGGGGATGATCCGCCACGGCGCGGAGCTGGCCTTCGCCTACGCCGAGGCGTCCGTGCCGCGGCTCTGCGTGATCCTCCGCAAGTCGTTCGGGGGGGCGTACATCGTGATGGACTCCCGCGGCCTCGGCAACGACCTCTGCGTGGCGTGGCCGGGCGCCGAGGTGGCGGTGATGGGCGCGCCCGGCGCCGTGCAGATCCTCCACCGGCGGGCCGGGGCGGACGAGCGCCGCCGGCTGGAGGACGGCTACGCCGAGCGCCTCCTCACCCCCTGGCCGGCCGCCGAGCGGGGCCTGGTGGACGAGGTGATCGACCCGGCCGAGACCCGGTCGGTGCTCGTGGCGGCCCTGGCGGCCCTGGCCACCAAGCGGGAGGCCCTGGTGGGGCGCAAGCACGACGGCGGACCGCTGTGACCAGGGCGGACGCGTTCCGTCACGGAACCGCAATCTTTCTGCGATTGGCATCCTCCGCCGGTTCGTGCAAGATCTGTCCGTGGAGGTCCCCCCCGAGACGCCTCTCGTGCTCGAGTCCTGTCACAGCACCTGGCTGTTCGACACCGAGCGGATGCGGTTCCGCAGGATCCTGAAAGGGCTCGACCTGGACGCCCGCAACGCCTCGACGGCGTGGCGTCCCTACTTCGGGCTCGAGCTGGATCCGGTGTCCGAGTCGTTCGTGGTGCTGCTGAACCCGGAGGGCACGCGGCTGCTGCGGTCGTGGCGCCACGTGGAGCACTGCCCGCAGTGCGGCGGCGAGGCCACCGCCGAGCTCTCGGTGGACGAGCTGCGCAGCGCCACCTTCGGCTGACCGCACCGGCGGTCGCCAGCCCTCCGGGGCGGCAAGCGGCTCAGGCTCACGAGCCCTGGCGAGCCACGAATTCGTGCATGCCCGGAACGGTGAACGCGAGCTGGCCTCGCTCGGGAGCGTAGACCAGGCCTTTCTTGATCAGCTCGACGCGAGCGACCGAGATGTCCGAGGACCTGGCCTTCCCTGCGGCGATGGCGATCTCCGCGACCGGCGCCGGCTCCTCCCCGCCGAGGCGGGCGAGCGCCCGCACGACCTCACGCTGCGCGGGGGTCGCACGTTCCCACCGAGATCGGTAGAGGCCATCGTCCACCTCTTGCCCGGCAGCCGCGAGCCCGACCTCCACGTCGTCCGCGTCGATGACGTCGGTCCGGGCGGCATCCCATACGTGCTTCCCGATGGCCTGAAGGAAGTAGGGATAGCCGCGAGCGGCGTCGAGTGCGATGTCCAGCGCTTCGGGGTCCCACGCCACGTCCAGGCCGCTGGCGGGAACGACGAGCGCCTCTCTGGCGGCGACGGGGTCGAGAAGGCCGATGGTCCGGTATTCGTACAGGCGTTCGGCGTAGCTCGTGGCGTCGGCCAGTTGAGCGGGCAGGGAAGGCAGTCCGGCCCCCACCACGAGCGCCGGCGGGGCTGGGTCGAGCTGGCCCAGGTGGTGAACGGCCGTGTTGATGGCCGTGAGATACTCCGGAGGCGCCTCCTGGAGCTCGTCTATGAGGATCAGTACGCCGATCCCGAGATCGCGGGCGGTCTCGGACATGACGTCGAGGAGCCCAGACAGGTCTTCCCCGAGGCGCCCGGTGTCGGCGGCGCCACGGACGGCATCGACCTCGACCCCCACGGAGAACGCACCCGTCGGATCGACCCGCAGGCTGAACCCCTTGAGCACGCCGAGCAGGCGTCGCAGGCGCTGCTCTGGATGGTGCCCGGTCGCTCGTCGCATGCTCGCCGTGAGGGCACGGCTGAGAGCGGCCGGAAGTGGTCCGGCGGCGCCGGCCTCGATCTTGACAGCGATCCATTGGCGAGCCGATGCCCGGGCGAAGAGCTCGCTCAGCAGCACCGTCTTGCCCATGCCGCGGAGGCCGTTGAGCACCCAGCTCCGATCACCTTCCCCCCGGGCCTCCGCTCGGGCCTGGACCACCTCGAAGCTGTCGAGGAGAGGGCCCCGGCCGGCGAGGAGGGGAGGTCGCCGCCCTGCGCCGGGGCGGTAGGGGTTGTCGACAGGGTTCACGCGGCGATCGTATCAGTAGCTCTACATGTGTGTAATGAAAATCGTTACACGATGGTACAGATCGGTCCACGGCCTCCACTCGCTAGGAGGAAGCCGAGCGTGAACAGGGCATCGGCACTGCCCCGTCAGTGGTGCACCACGTGGCCGGCGACCAGGAGCAGCCACGTGACGAGCGCGCCGGACACGGCCACCACGCCCACCGCGACGACCGCCGGCACGCGCCGGTCGGGCGTGCCGGGATCCACGCGGTGACGCCGGGCCACCGCACGCAGCCGTGCCGCCACCGCCCCCGGGCGGCGAGCCGGCACGAAGAGCCGGGTGCGGCGCCTGTCCCACGAGGTGACGTCCACCGTCACGCCCCGGCCGAGATCCGGCGACCACGACGGGTCGGCGACGGCCAGGGCCGCCACCTCGGTCCAGGCCGCGGCGCGGACCGTGCTCCCGTTCGGCCGCAGCAGGAGCAGGCCGTCACCGTCCAGGACGAGCTCGTTGCCGGTTGTCCCGGTCAACCCGGGCACGGCCGACGTGCCGGGAGCGCCGCCGTCGAGGAGGGCCACGCCGCCGTAGGAGCGTGAGCCCCGGCCGGCCCGGGCGGCGGGCCGGGCGGCGTGGCGCGGCGTGGCCGCCGTCTCCGTGGCCAGGGTGTTCACCGGGTCGAGCCTAAGCTACGCCCGTGGACCAAGGGGATCTCGACCGCATCCTCACCCTCCTCGCCCAGTGGGAGGGGTCGGACCTGCACATCAAGGCGGGCGCGCCGCCCCGGGTGCGGATCGACGGCGAGCTGCGCCTGCTCTCCGAGGAGCCCGCCATCACGCCGGACGACATCCAGATACTGATCGAGACCGTCCTGCCGCCCCGGGCGTCCGAGACCTTCGAGCGTCACCACGAGGTGGACTTCGCGTACTCGGTGTCCGGCATCGGCCGGTTCCGGGTGAACGCCTTCTACCAGCGGAGCTCGGTGGCCGCCGTGTTCCGGCGCGTCCGGCCGACCCCGGGCTCGGCCGAGGAGCTCGGCCTCCCCTCCGTGATCTACGAGCTGGCGGCCGAGCAGCGGGGACTGGTGCTGGTCACCGGGCCGACCGGCTCGGGCAAGACCACCACGCTGGCCACGATGATCGACTACATCAACCGCACGCGGCCGTGCCACATCGTCACCATCGAGGACCCCATCGAGTACCTCCACCGGGACAACGTGGCCTCGGTGGACCAGCGCGAGGTGGGCTTCGACACGGACACCTTCGCCAGCGCCATGCGCGTGGTCCTGCGGCAGGACCCGGACGTGATCCTGGTGGGGGAGATGCGGGACATGGAGACGGCGTCGGCGGCGCTGACGGCGGCGGAGACCGGCCACCTGGTGCTCTCCACGCTGCACACCATCGACGCCACCGAGACCATCAACCGCGTGGTCGACTTCTTCCCGCCCCACCAGCAGCACCAGATCCGGATCTCGCTGGCCGGTTCCCTGAAGGGCACCATCGCCCAGCGGCTGGTCCGCCGGGCGGACGGCAGCGGCCGGCTGCCGGCGCTGGAGATCATGGTGGCGAACGGGCGCATCCGCCAGTGCATCGTGGACCCGGAGATCACCGGCGAGATCCAGCAGATCGTGGCCGAGGGCGAGTACTACGGCATGCGGACGTTCGACCAGAGCCTGGCCGACCACCTCCAGGAGGGCAACGTCACCCTGCAGGAGGCCCTCCAGAGCTCCTCCAACCCGCACGACCTGCGGATCATGCTCGAGCAGCGCGGCCTGATCACCACCGGGAGCCGGTGGTAGGCCGCTGCCGGGCGCCGGCGGGAGCGCCCTACAGGCCGGCCACCGCGCCGGCCAGCAGCAGGGCGTAGGCGCCGGCCGCCACTACCCACAGCGGAAGCCCGCGGCCGTCCCGCCGGGCGCGCCACGGCGCGGTGCCGGCGGCCACGGCCACCACC
>JBOGGH010000256.1:0-4725 GCA_050743905.1 Acidimicrobiales bacterium | reverse complement strand
AGACGTATGCAACAACCCATGAAACATGATCGGCCCTGCTCAGCCTGCCGCCGCCCGGCTGTTTCACAGGTGGCCGCCTATGAAACAGGCCCCTGCTGCCACGACGGCCGCTGCCTGCTCAAGGTCTGCGAGCAGTTCCCCCGTCATCCGGACGCCGCCCGGAAGAGCTGGCCGACAGGATTTACTCGGAATCCATACAGGCTGGCTTCGGATACCGACAGGAGCCACAGCGACTCATGGAGGGCTGACGATGTCGCAGATCCTCGCCGATTGGGCGACCGTGGCCACCGCCGTGGTCGCCCTCTTCCTGCTCGCTCAGGGCCTGCGCGATCGCCGGCAACTGCGCCAAGAGGCTGCTCGCCGCCAGGCCGCGCTAGTCATGGTCGCTGGGCACTCAACCTGGGTCCCTACCGCGCCTAGCGCGGCACGCCTTACCGGCTCCACGCTCACCATCCTCAACGAAAGCGACCAGGCGATCCAGCTAGACCACCTGACCCTCGTCAGGACCGGCACGTGGCAACAGCTTCGGCAGCGGGGTGCCTGGACCCTGGACACCACCGACGTCAGACCGCCCAGCCTTCTCCTGCGCCCACGCAGCGAGATCACCGTACAACTGCCCGCCGGATGGAGTCTGGACAGCGGCATCACGGGGTCCGACTTCGCTGTCGTCTTCTTCGTCGACGCCCACGCTCAATGGTGGCGGCGACGCACCGATACCTACGAGCTAGCCTTGGCCCACCGGCATCTCAACAGCGGTCAGCGGCTGTTCCAGTACCTCACCCGCCGCATCCCGCCCGTCGGCTGGCTGTTCACCCGCCTGCCCATCCATGCTGCCAGACGGTCGGTGACACGCCACCCCGACACCGACCGCACCCCGCTTCCCCTACGGTGGGTACGCGCCACGCACGGCTACTGGCCGCCAGGCGGACCGGCAGAACACGCCCCCTGGACCCGCCCCGACGACGCACCCCCCTGGTGGGGCTACGACGGTCTGGAATCCGCCGACGCCCCTCAACCGGCCCCGCCCGACCAGACCGCGCAGTAGCCACCCCGCCCAAAACCCGCCTGGCACTAGGGCTGGCGTGTGTACCGAGACGTGTTGGCTGTGCCGGCGGTGCAATGTTCTTCATGCCTTCCATATCTTCCAACCCCGTTTCGTAGGCGGCTCAGGGTCGGTCGACGGCTTCACGGGTTCGGTACCTACCTGACTGGTTGCACTGACAACCGGATGACCGAATCACTGACAACGAGGTGCGGCCTCTCATCCACCACCCGCTGGCGGTCGACTCGTCTGGGTTCAGGCCGAACCGGCGCAGCCGCTCCGTTTCCTCCCGCAGCCAGCTGCCTCAGCAGATCGGCTAGCCCGCCGAGCGTCCCCGTCGCCCGCGCCGACCCGAATAATCCAGGCAGGCCGCTAGCTCCGGTCGGCCGGGAAGGGGTACTTAATCGCCGGGGCCGGTACGGGCAGATCGCCGCGATTCCTGTGCCTGTTCCCCTCCCGCCGTAACAGCAGCTCATGTGCCGCCCACGCCTGCGCGCCGAAGGGGTCGTACGGCCGCGTGCCCGCCGCGATCTCTCGGTTGAGCTCGAGCAGCCGGTGCACGATCTCGTCCCCGTCGTGCGATATCGACGCCGGCCACCCGTACGCCGCGGCGACCGCCTCGTTGAGCTCGTCATGCATCGCCCGTAGGTCGGTGTACGCACCCTCGTCCACCGCGTTGTACAGCGCGGTCAGACCGATGTTCGCCTCGACGCAGATCCCGTGCCTGCGCGTGATGACGGCCCGGCTCGCCTCGGCGACGCGTTTCCGCTGATCGTCAGTGACCGGGTAAGGCCAGGGGAACGTCTCGAAGCACGATGTGTTCGTGTAACGCGGATCGCCCTTGATCGTCGACGACCGCGACATCGCCCACACCTCGTGGGTGCGCGACGACAGCACCCCCATCGCGTAGTCATCCTCGAACGCGAACACCATCGTCGCGTTGCTCCCCATCGTCCATGTGTCCTGCCAGGAGAAGAGCAGGCGCTTCCCGTGCGCCCCCATCACCACGCACCGCCGGAGGTTCGCGACCGCCCGCCGCAGCCCCGGGCGCGGCTCGGCGAACTGCCACCAATTCCGCCGGTACAGCTCGCGGTTGTTCTTCTCCCGCTCCGGCTTCACCCGCTCGCGCACGATCGCGAGCGCGGCGGGATACCGCATCGCCACCTCGAGCGACATCACCCCGAAGTCGATCGCCCACCGGCTCGGGTCCTGGCGGACGCGCCGCGCGATGTCCGCGCTGCCGAGGTACGGCCGGACGACCCGGCGGTAGTCGGCGTCGCTCCGCGCGAGGAGCGCCTGCGCCTCCTCGCCGGTGATGATGAAGCCTTCGCCCGCAGGAATCGGTCCCTGGAAGCAGCGGGCCTTGTTCGCGCTGAGACGGGCGGCATCGCCCGTCGAGTGTTCCGGTGTCCGTAGCTCCGGCGTGATGCCGTCGACTTTCTCCCCGTCGAGGACGAACGTCGTGGGCGGGGACGGCGGGTCCTTTACCCAGTTGACGATGCTGACGTGGACGTGCGCCTCTCCTGGCCACTTCTGCGTTGACACCGCGTCGGTGATGACGCCGCCGGTCTCGACGATGTAGTCGAGGGACACCCCACGGGCCCGGTTCTGGGAGATCGAGTTCGTGCCGACGAGCCCGGCGCGCTGCCCGGCGCCGAGGTGGTCCTGCGCCTTCCGGTAGAAGTACACGCAGTAGTCCTTGACGCCCACCTGGAACGTCTTCTTCAGCCGCTCGGTGTACTCGTCGCCGTGCACGCCCCGGATGTGCTGGGACCCGAGGAATGGCGGGTTGCCGATGATGCAGTCCGTCTCCGGCCACGGCCTCTCGAGGGCATCCGCTATCTCGATACCAGAGAGGTCGACGAGCGGCAGCACCGGCTCCGCGGCACCGAATCGGTCGATCATCTGACGCTGCCCCATCCACAACGTCACCCGGGCGATGAGGACAGCGGTCGGCTCGATGTCGAGACCGCGCAGGTTCTTCAACGGGTAGAACGGCAGTCCGTCGAGGTCAGGGGTCGGCATCCCCGTCTTCTGCGCGACGGTGACGAGACGTTCCTTGAGCTCATGCTCGAACGCACGGAGCTCGCGGTACGCGACGTAGAGAAAGTTCCCGCACCCGCACGCGGGGTCGAGGACACGGAACGCGCACAGCTCGTCGAGGACCTGGCGCACCTCGGCGACCGTCGTCGTCGCGTTGATGCGCTCTCGCCACGGCTCGATGATCGTCGGGCGGACGATCTTCATGATGTCCGCTTCGTGGGTGTAGTGGGCCGCCAGTTCCCACCGCCGGTCGCCGAGGCAGCCCTCCATGAGTGACCCGAAGATCGTGGGGTCGACCTTGCGCCAGTCGAACTCCGCCGCCTTCTTGAGCATGGCGAGCTCGCCGGGCTCGAGGTGCACCCGCGCCGGGGTCTCGAAGAGGGAGCCGTTGACGAAGCAGGTCCCCCGGAGGATCCCGCGGCGACCGTAGTCCTCCCGGTCGTTGAGGATCTCGAAGAGCCCGCCGAGGTCGGCCCACGAGGTCCGCTCCGGATGGTGGATGAGGTCGTTGACGATCCGCTGGACGGGGTGCCCGTCGAGCATCCCGAGGTCCTCGGCGAAGAGGCACCACACGACCTGCATGACGAACGAGCGCAGCGTCGCGGGGGCGGCGGCCTCCCGCTCGACGAGCATCCGGTACAGGTCGGCGATGACGGTCGCCGCCTCGGTTGTCAGCTCCTTGTAGCTGACGCCGAACAGCGGCTCCTCGTCCGTTCCCGCGAGGAAGAGGAGCTTCTCGTAGTTCTCCGGCAGCTCGTCGAGGGTGAAGTCCGCCCGCGGCGCGGACGGGAACCGGCCCGGCTCCCATATCTCGAAGCGCTGGAAGGCGCAGAGGACGACGTACGGAGGGGCGGGACGGTCCGAGGCGACGTCAGATGACGTGCGCCAGTAGTCGAGGGCCTGCGTGCGGTGCTCGGCGAGCTTGCTGGCCAGGCGGGGGGCTTTCATCTCGACGATGCACCGGTCCCGCCAATACATGTCCATGATGCCGGTCGCGGTGCGGGCTTTCTCGAACCTCGCGCCGACGGCTTTCCGGTCCGCCCCGTAGCACGCGATCAGCTCGTTGAGAAAGGTCTGTGCCTCTTGCCTCTCCCCCTCGGCGTAGTCACGCCAGCGCATGACAAACCGGCGCAGATCCGCCTGGATCTCTTCCCCGCTGCGCATCGGGTCAGATCAGCCGACCCTGAGCTTCACCACCGAAATACGCGTCCTGGAACAGTCGCCGTCGCACCGCTTCGAGCTGCTCAACGGCGGTGTCGAGGGACAGCTTGAGGTTGTCGTTGCCGTCGCCGCGGATCGCCCGGCGGCCACGGTCCGCCCGCTTGATAGCCTGCTCGATGTTGAGCAGGGTCTCCTCGACCTCATGCAGCGCTTCCTCGCGCGCCACCTGCTCGGACGACCGCTCGCTGTCGGAACGCGACTCGGCGGCTGGGCTATATGTATGCCTCGCCGTCGCCATCCGACCGTCCCTTCCTCTGGTCTACACCCCACAGTAGCGGGCACGCCCCCTTCTCCGCGGCAGGCACGGCCGACATGTGCAGCGAACCGCGTCGATGTGCCAGGTCGGACCTTTGCCGCGGCCCCGCTGCGGATGCCGTTCGTACCGCTTACCGCCTTACCGCCGACGATCATAGCCAGCC
>JBOGGH010000255.1:0-4760 GCA_050743905.1 Acidimicrobiales bacterium | reverse complement strand
GCCCTCTTCGGCTCGGTGGAGCGGTTCTTCGCCATCCTGCTGGAGCACTACGCCGGGGCGTTCCCCACGTGGCTGGCGCCCGAGCAGGTCCGCGTCCTGCCCGTCCGCGACGACCACGTGTCCTACGCCACCGAGGTGGTGGGGCGCCTGGCCGACGCCGGCCTGCGGGTGGGCACGGAGGACGCCGAGGAGGCGCTGGGCGGGCGGATCCGGCGGGCCAAGATGCAGAAGTTGCCCTACGTGCTGGTGGTGGGGGACGACGACGTGGCTGCCGGCACGGTGGGGGTGAACCGCCGCGGGACCGACCGGCCCGAGCGCGGCGTCGCGGTGGACCGGCTCGTGGCCGAGGTCCGGGACGACGTGGCCGCCAAGCGCGCCACCGCCCCGGCCGGCTGAGCGGGCCGTGCCCTTGGAGCAGCTCTGGGCGGGGTGGCGGCACGAGTACGTGAGCGCCGCCACCGAGGCGGAACGGCAGGGCGGGGCTGCCGGCGACGGCGGCTGCGTGTTCTGCCGCATCGCCGCCAGCGGCCCGCCCTCGGCCGGCAACGGCGTGGTGTGGCGGGGGGACCTGGCCTACGCCGTCCTGAACGCCTACCCGTACGCCAGCGGCCACCTGCTGGTGCTGCCGGTGCGGCACCTGGCCGAGCTCTCCGAGCTGCGGGAGGAGGAGTCCGGGGCCCTGTGGGCCACCGCCCGGGCGGCGGCGGCCGCCCTCACCGCCGCCTACCACCCCGACGGGCTCAACCTCGGGGCCAACCTCGGGCGGGCGGCCGGGGCCGGCATTCCCCGGCACCTCCACCTCCACGTGGTCCCGCGGTGGTCCGGCGACACCAACTTCATGACCTCGGTGGCCGGCGTGCGGGTGATGCCCGAGCCGCTGGCCGCCGCCTGGGAGAAGCTGCGGGCCGCCTGGCCGTGAGCCCGTGCCGGCGGCCGTCCCCGGGGCGTGGCCCGGGCGGGGCGGTCCGGCTATCGCCTGCTGGCTATAATGGCCATATGAAGGTGGCCTCCGTGTCCGAAGCGAAGAACACCCTGAGCGCCCTGCTCGACGTCGTCCGCAGTGGGGAGACGGTGGTCATCGCCGACCGGGGGGTCCCGGTCGCCCGCCTGGAGGCCGTCACGGGCACGGAGGGAGGCGACCCGAGGCTGGTGCGGCTCGAGCGCGGGGGCCTCGTCCGCCGGGGCGCCGGCGACGTGAGGGACGTGGTGGCGCGACTCGGGCCGCCGCCGGCGCTGGCCAGGGGCGACGACCACGCCGCGGTGGACGTGCTCGTGGAGGAGCGCCGCACCGGCCGGTGAGGTACTGGGACAGCTCGGCCGTGGTGCCGCTCGTCGTCCGCCAGGCCCAGAGCGACCAGGTGCTCGGCTGGGTGGACGAGGATCCCGAGCTGGCGGCGTGGTGGGGCACGCCCGTGGAGTGCGGCTCGGCACTGGCCAGGCTCGAGCGCGACGGCCTGCTCGCCCCCGTGGACGCCGACCGCGCCCGGGCACGCCTCGGCGAGCTGGCCCGGAGCTGGCACGAGGTCCAGCCGTCCACCGACGTGCGGCGCCGGGCCGACCGGCTCGTCCGGGTGCACGGCCTCCGGTCGCTCGACGCCTTCCAGGCGGCGGCGGCGCTGGTCCTGGCGGCCGACCACCCCGAGACGCTGCCCGTGGCCTGCTTCGACGGCCGGCTCGCCGGGGCGCTGCGGCACGAGGGGTTCACGGTCCTCGGCGCGCCGTACGGCTGACCGGGACGCCGGCTCCTCCGCCGTCCGGGCGGTCCGGGCCCGGTCGCGCCCCGGGTCGCCCGGGTCAGCCGGCGGCGCGGGCGAGGCCGGCCACCAGGTGCTCGGGGACCACGTCGTAGTGGTGGTGCTCGGCCCGGAACCGGCCCCGGCCGCCGGTGATCGCCCGGAGGTCCACGGCGTAGCGGGACAGCTCCGCCGTGGGCGCCAGCGCCGCCACCGTCTGCTGCCCGTCGTCGGTGACGTCGGTGCCCTGGATGCGGGCGCGGCGGGCGTGGAGGTCGCCGAGCACGTCGCCCTGGAGCTCCGCTGGCACCGTCACTTCCAGGCGAGACACCGGCTCCAGGAGCACCGGCCCGGCCTCGGCCAGGGCCTGGCGGAAGGCGTGGGAGGCGGCCATCCTGAAGCTGAGCTCGGAGGAGTCCACCGAGTGGTACTTGCCGTCGTCCACGGTCACGTCCACGTCCACCACCGGGTACCCGAAGACGCCGCCCTGGGCCATGGCCTCCTCCACGCCCTTCTCCACCGCGGGGATGTACTGGCGGGGGATGGCGCCGCCCACCACCTCGTCGTGGAAGGCAAAGCCCCCGCCCCGCGCCGTGGGCTCGATCCGCAGGTGGCACACGCCGAACTGCCCGTGCCCCCCGGACTGCTTCTTGTGCCGCCCCTCGGCCGCCGCCGGCTTGGCGACGGTCTCGCGGTAGGGGACCAGCACGTCCTCCCGCTCCACCGAGACCCCGAACCGGCGGGCCAGCCGCTCCACGGTCACCGCCAGGTGGACCTCGCCGGTCACGCCGAGGACGGTCTGGTGCGTCTCGTCCACCCTCGTGACGGTGAGCGAGCCGTCCTCGTCGCACAGGCGCTGGAGGGCGGACATGAGCTTGTCCTCGTCGGCCCGCGAGGCCGGACGGACGGCCACCGAGAGCGCGGGGGGCTCGGGCGGCGGCAGTGCCACCGTGACCGGCGTCCCCTTGGGCGCCAGCGTGTCCCCGGTGCCGGTGGCGGCCAGGCGGGGGACCGCCACCAGGTCGCCGGCCACCGCCTCCTCCACCGGGGTGGCGTCCCGGCCCCGGAGCGTCTCGAGCACGTGGAGGCGCTCGTCGGCGCGGGACGCCGGGTTGTGGAGCACGGCGTCGGGGCGGACCGTGCCCGAGAGCACCTTGCAGAGGGAGATCCGCCCGGCGTGCTGGTCGGCGAGCGTCTTGAACACCACGAGCAGCGGGTCGCCGGCCGGGTCGCAGGCGACCTCGACCGTGGTGTCGCCGGCCCGGACCACCGCCGGGGGCCGGCGGTCCGGGCCGGGGCCCAGCTCCACCAGCAGCCGGGCCAGCCGGTCCACCCCCACCCCGGTGGCGCCCGAGCAGCAGAGCACCGGGAAGACGGCGCCGGCCGTCACCCCCGCCGCCAGGGCCTCCTCGAGCTCGGGGCGCGGGATCGCCTCGCCGTCGAGGTAGCGGGCCATGAGGTCGTCGTCGCCGACCACGATGCCCTCGACGAGCTGCTCGTGGACCTGGTGCTCGGTGACCTCCAGCTCGCCGGGGACCGGCCCCTCGGTCCCGGCCACCGGTGGCCCGGCGCCGGGTTCGTAGAGGGTGGCGGTGTCGTCCAGCAGGTCGATGACGCCGCGGAAGCCCGCCTCGGCCCCCACCGGCAGCTCCACCGGGGCCACCCCGGCGCCGAACGCCGCCCGGATCTCGCCCAGCACCCGGTCGAAGTCGGCGCGCTCGCGGTCGAGCTTGTCCACCACGACCACGCGGGGGAGGCCCAGCGCGGCGGCGGCCCGCCAGGCGTCCTCGGTCTGGGCCTGCACGCCGTCGGTGGCGCTGACCACCACCACCGCCAGGTCGCACACGGCCAGGGCGGCGTGCATGTCGCCGGCGAAGTCGGCGTACCCCGGGGTGTCGAGCAGGTTGACCTTCACCCCGTCCACGGTGAACGGGGCCACGGCGAGCGACACCGACAGCCGGCGCGAGGTCTCCTCGGGCTCGGTGTCGCACACGGTGGTGCCCCGGTCGACCGAGCCCTGGCGGGTGACGGCGCCGGTGGCGGCGAGGAGCGCCTCGGCGAGGGTGGTCTTGCCGGCGCCGTGGTGCCCCACCAGCGCCACGTTGCGGATGCCGGACGGCAACAGCGATGCCACGCGCGTACCTCCTCCGGCGCCGTGCCGAGGAGCCTCCCGCAGGCCGTGCGCCCTGGTGCCGAGCATACGGGCGCGCCGCCGCCGGCGCTCGGGCGCCCTCCCCGGTCAGGGGTGGGTCGCGACCCGGGTGGTAGCCTGGGAGCCAGTTCGAGGACGTCGACCGGGCTCAGGCGGGGCCCGCCTCGACGACGGGAGCCGGAGGAGCGCATGTTCGACGGTCGCTGGCGGGACGCGGTGGACCGCAGCACCGGGCCGGTGGGGGAGCGCCTGGTGCGCTGGGGCGTCACGGCGGACGTGCTCACCGCCTCCGGGCTGGTCTTCGCCACCGCCACCGCCGTGGTGGTGGCCAGCGGCCACCTGCTGATCGGCATCCCGCTCCTGGCGCTGACCGGCTTCCACGACCTGCTCGACGGCCCGGTGGCCAAGGCGGCGGGCACGGCGTCGGCCCGCGGGGCCTTCTTCGACTCGGTGACGGACCGGGTGGCCGACGCCGTCCTGATGGCCGGCGTGGCCTGGTACCTGGTGTCCGCCCACGAGGGCGAGCTGGCGCTCCTGCCGCTCGCCATCCTCGCCGCCAGCTCCCTCGTCTCCTACGAGCGAGCCAAGGCGGAGGCGCTCGGCGTGACGGCAGCCCGGGGCGGCCTGATGGAGCGGGCCGAGCGCATGATCCTGCTGGGTGCGGGCTTTCTCGCCTCGTGGCTGCTCGTGCCGGTGCTCTGGGTGTTGCTGGGGCTCACCCTCCTGACCGCCGTGGGGCGGTTCGTGCGGGTCTGGCGGGCGGCCGAGGGCCCGGTCCGGCCGGCGGCGCCGCTCGGTGCCCACGCCGAGGCACCGGCCACGCCGCGCTGGCGGCAGGGCCACGTGGAGTCGAGGTGGCGCGCCAGGCGGGAGGG
>JBOGGH010000254.1:0-4762 GCA_050743905.1 Acidimicrobiales bacterium | reverse complement strand
CCCCGGTGCCGGCCGGCGGGGACGGTGGTGCTCCGGTGGTGGCTCCACCCGCGTAGCCATCGGGCGCTTCGAGGAGCGGGCGGCCGTCCGGCGCGGGGACGCGCCGGTTCGCCGCCACCAGCTCCTGGCCGATCCGGGCCAGGTCGGCCCGCACCGACGCCGGCTCCACCACCCGGACGGCCGCGCCGAACGGCGCGAGGCTGGCCACTGCCGCCTGGTGGTGGGGCACGGACACCCGGAAGCGTCGCCAGCCTCCGTCCGGCGGTGTCCCCGCCACCTCGTCGAGCCCGGCCCAGCCCCGGAAGACCGCGCTGAGGCCGAGCACCGCCGTCTCGGCCACGTCCACCACCACGTCCACCACCCGCAGCCGGGCGGCGAAGTCGGCCTCGGCGGCGCCCCACTCGGCGTCCAGGTCGAACCCCTCGGGGACCACCGCCGGTTCGTCGGCGGCGGCCACCGAGGTGACCCGGGACACCCGGAAGGTGCGTCGGCCCCGGTCGGTGCCCGCCAGCAGGTACCAGACGCCGCGCTTCAATACGAGGCCGTAGGGGTGGACGCGGCGGGTGCCCGGCTCCGATCCCGGCTTGGCGTAGCCGAGGTCGACCTGCACCCTGGCCAGGACGGCGTCGCGCAGCCGGTCCAGGAACGGGGGATCCCCGCCGGGTTCCCGCCCCCAGCCGGCGGGGTCGACGACGGTGGACCGGGTGGCCGCCTCGGCCTGCTCCCGGAGCGGCTCGGGCAGGGCGACCATGATCTTCCGCAGCGCGGAGCGCAGGCCCGCGTCGGTCCCGCCGGAGCCCCGCCGGGCGCCGACGAGCAGGAAGAGCGCCCGTGCCTCCCCGGCGGTGAAGCCGGTGAGGTTGAGCCGGTGCCCCCCGAGCAGTGCCCAGCCGCCGCCCCGTCCCCGCTGGGAGTAGAGCGGGACCCCGGCCAGGAGCAGAGCGTCCAGATCGCGGCGGACCGTCCGCTCGGAGGTCTCGAGATGCTCCGAGAGCTGCCCTGCCGTGAGCTGCCCGTGGGCCTGGAGCAGGAGCACGATCGCCACCAGCCGGTCCGCCCGCACGCGTCGATGATAGGCAACAAATAGGACAGACAGTGGCCTTATTGCTTCGTACGATGCCCCCGACGAGATGCGGCGCCGGCCCCACGGGTGGGCGCCCGGGAGGAAGGGAGCAGCAGGTGGACGCGCACACGGATACGCACACGCCGATGCCGGTGGACGAGGGGGAGCGGGCCGACCTGCTGGCCGCGCTCGGGCAGGCCCGCCACTTCTTGCGCTTCACCGTCCGGGACCTGGACGACGCCCGGGCGCGCCAGCGGACCACGGTGAGCGCGCTCTGCCTCGGCGGGGTGGTCAAGCACGTCACCGAGGTGGAGCGGGCCTGGACGAGGTTCATCGTGCAGGGGACCGACGCCATGAGCTTCGAGGGGGAGGCGGCGGCCGAGGCGCACCGGCGGGGCTTCGACATGACCCGGGACGAGACGCTGGCCGGGCTGCTCGACGCCTACGGGGAGGTGGCCGAGTCCACCGACCGCCTGGTGGCCACGCTGCCCGACCTCGACCGCTCCCACCCGCTGCCGCCGGCGCCGTGGTTCCCCCCGGGGGCCGCCTGGTCGGCGCGGAGGGCGCTCCTGCACGTCGTGGCCGAGACGGCCCAGCACGCCGGGCACGCCGACATCATCCGCGAGTCGCTGGACGGGGCCAGGTCGATGGGGTGAGGGTGGTGGCCGGGTCCCCGGCTCCCGTAACCTGGGGGATCGTGGCAACGAACGACAGCGAGCGGAGGACCGACGCCGGCATCGAGATCCGCCCCGTCTACACCGCCGCCGACCTGGAGGGCTGGGACCCGGCCACCAAGCTCGGCGACCCCGGGCGGTACCCGTACACGCGGGGCGTCCACGCCGGCATGTACCGCCGGCGCCTCTGGACCATGCGGCAGTACGCCGGCTTCGGGACCGCCGAGTCCACCAACGAGCGGTTCAAGTTCCTCCTGGAGCACGGGCAGACCGGCCTCTCCTGCGCGTTCGACCTGCCCACCCAGATGGGCTACGACTCCGACCACCCCCGGGCCGAGGGCGAGGTCGGCAAGGTGGGCGTGGCGATCGACTCCCTGGCCGACATGCGGCTGCTCCTGGGGGGCCTCCCGCTGGACACGGTGACCACGTCCATGACGATCAACGCCACGGCGGCGGTCCTGCTCCTCCTGTACCAGCTCGTGGCCGAGGAGCAGGGGGTGCCGGGGGAGAAGGTCGGCGGCACCATCCAGAACGACATCCTGAAGGAGTACGTGGCCCGGGGCACCTACATCTACCCGCCGCGGCCCTCCATGCGGCTGATCGTGGACACCTTTGCCTACTGCCGGGAGCACCTGCCCGCCTGGAACACCATCTCCATCTCCGGGTACCACATCCGGGAGGCCGGCTCCACGGCGGTGCAGGAGGTGGCCTTCACGCTGGCGGACGGGATCGCCTACGTGGAGGCGGCCATCGCCGCCGGGCTGGACGTGGACGAGCTCGCGCCCCGGCTCTCGTTCTTCTTCAACGCCCACAACAACCTGTTCGAGGAGGTCGCCAAGTACCGGGCGGCGCGGCGCATGTGGGCGCGCATCATGACCGAGCGGTTCGGGGCGAAGGAGGACCGCTCCAAGGTCCTGCGGTTCCACACCCAGACGGGCGGCTCCACCCTGACCGCGCAGCAGCCGGAGAACAACATCGTCCGGGTGACCGTCCAGGCCCTGGCGGCGGCGCTCGGCGGGACCCAGAGCCTGCACACCAACGGGTTCGACGAGGCGCTCGGGCTGCCCACCACCCGCGCCGCCAAGATCGCCCTGCGGACGCAGCAGATCGTGGGGTACGAGTCGGGCATCGCCGACACGGTGGACCCGCTGGCCGGCTCCTACTTCGTGGAGTCGCTCACCGACGAGGTCGAGCGGGGCGCCCTGGCCTACCTGGACCGGATCGACGAGCTGGGCGGGGCGGTGGCGGCGATCGAGGCTCGGTTCATGCAGGACGAGATCGAGGGCGCCGCCTACGCCTACGCCAAGGCGGTGGACGACGGCGAGAAGGTGGTGGTGGGGGTCAACCGGTTCGTGGACGAGCGGGGGGAGCCCGCCGAGGTCTTCCCCATCGACGAGGAGCTGCAGCGCTCCCAGGTGGCACGGGTGCGGCGGGTGCGGGCGGAGCGCGACCAGGGCGCGGTGGACGCCGCCCTCGAGGACGTCAGGGCGGCGGCTCGGGGCACGCAGAACCTGCTCGAGCCCATGAAGGTGGCGCTCGGGAGGCTGGCCACCCTGGGGGAGGTCTCGGACGTGCTCCGGGACGAGTTCGGCACGTACCATCCCACCGGTTGACCCAGCGTCCCGGCCTGCTCGGACCGGCCGGGGTACGATCGCCGGCAGCCTACGGCCCACACGACGGGCCAGGGGGGTGCGCCGATGTCGACAGCGAGCCAGCCGCCGGGAGGCGTTCCGGGCCAGCCGGCCGGCGGCCCGGGGGCCGGTCCGCCCCCACAGGCGCCCCCGCAGGCACCCCCGCCGGCGCCGGGCTACGGCTACGGCCAGGCACCGCCCGGCACGGTGCCCGAGGGCATGGCGTTCGACCAGACGAGCGGGCTCCTGCTCCCGGCGGGCGTCAAGCTGGCCACCCCGGGCCGCCGGATCGGCGCCTACTTCCTCTCGATCGTCCTGGTGATCGTCACGCTGGTCATCGGCTACATCGTCTGGGGGCTCATCATCTGGGGCCGTGGCCAGACCCCGACCTTCCAGGTCCTCGGGATGCGCTGCTGGAAGCCGGACACACGCCGGGTGGCCGGCTGGGGCACCATGGCGCTGCGCGAGATCGTGGGCCGGCTGGTCGAGAGCCTCATGATCACGGCCATCATCTCGTTCATCCTCATGCTCGTGCGCCCCGACCGGAAGTGCCTGCACGACCTGATCGCCGGGACGGTGGTGCTGCGCGATCCCGACAAGATCCTGGCCCAGCCGTAGGAGGACGGGGCCCGGCCCGCGGGCCCCGGTGCGCTCAGCTAGACGATTGATGCCAAGGGGTCCGGCCCCGCTCTGGACCACCATGTCGTCGTGCCGGACGGTCTGGTCGACCGAGAGGTCCGGTGCACGGCGGTGGAAGCGATCAACTCCAGTACGTCACGACCTCCATCAGCTCTGCGGCGACCCACCAACGCATCGGTCGGCCCGGCACGCCCGAGCGCAACTCGAGTGGCGACAGGATGTCGAGCCGCTCGAAGCGGTGGAGTACCAGGCGGGCCGCCTCGCCGGTGATGCCGAAGCGTGCGGCCACCAGCGGTGCGGAGACGACCGGGTGCTCGGGCAGCATGTCGAGCACGGCCCAGAACGTCGCGCCCGTTCGTACCGGTCGTCCCCCCGCCGTTTTCACCGTTGCTGCCCGCTGGCGCCATCTGGCCATGAGCGCCTCGATGTCGACCACCAAGGACGAAGCGACGTTCGCCGATCTCTCGAGCGTGCCGGCGAACCACTGCACCCAGCGGGTGAGCTGGTCGAGCCGGTAGAACGTGAGGCCCGACAAGTACCCCCCCGGATCTCGGGCCACGAACAGGCTGAACGGCGGCGGCACCAGGACACCGAGCCGTCGGACCAGCAGCCAACCGATCAAGACCCTCCCGAGTCGGCCGTTGCCATCGGCGAACGGATGGATCGACTCGAACTGGGCGTGCACGATGGCCGCCTGCGTGACGACGTCCAGGCCCTCGGCGTTGGCGAACGTGACGAGGTCGTCCATCAGGGCA
>JBOGGH010000253.1:0-4790 GCA_050743905.1 Acidimicrobiales bacterium | reverse complement strand
CGGCCCCGGGGTGAGCTCGGCCAGCCTCGCCGCCAGCGCCCGGAAGGCCCGCCCGCGGTGGGAGACGGCGTGCTTCTCCCCCGCCGTCATCTCGGCGAAGGTGCGCCCGTCCGCCTCGTCCGGCTCGAAGACCGGGTCGTAGCCAAAGCCGCCGCCGCCCCGCGCCGCCGCGGCGATCCGGCCCTCCACCGTCCCCTCGGCCACCACCTCCCGGCCGTCCGGCCAGGCCACGAGGGCCACGGTGCGGAACCGGGCCCGGCGCGCCCCTCCCCCGCCGGGCAGCGACGCCAGCTCGTCCAGGAGCTTGGCCACGTTGTCGGCGTAGGTGGCGCCCTCCCCGGCGTAGCGGGCCGAGTACACGCCGGGCGCGCCGCCCAGGGCGTCGACCTCCAGCCCGGTGTCGTCGGCCATGGCCGGCAGGCCTGCCGCGGTGGCGACGGCACGCGCCTTCAGCCGGGCGTTGGCCTCCAGGGTGTCCCCGGTCTCCTCCACGTCGGCCAGGCCCGACGGCCGGGGCAGGATCGCCACGGGCGCCGCGCCTCCCATGATGGCGGCGATCTCGGCGGCCTTGTCCGGGTTGGCGGTGGCCAGGACCACCGTCAGCCCCGACCCGGTCACCGCGACCGGGGCGCCGGCGGCTCGGCCAGGACGGCCGCCTGCGCGGCGAGGAGCCGGGCGATGCCCCCCTCGGCCAGGGCCAGCATCTCGTCGAGCTCGCCGCGGCTGAACGCCTGGCCCTCGGCGGTGCCCTGCACCTCCACAAACCGGCCGGACCCGGTCATGACCACGTTCATGTCCACCTCCGCCCTCGAGTCCTCCTCGTAGGGGAGGTCGAGCATGGGCACGCCGTCCACGATGCCCACGGAGACGGCGGCCACCGCGTCCACCAGCGGGTGCCGGCGGAGCTGGCCGTCGGCCTGCATGCGGCTGAAGGCGTCGTGGAGCGCCACGTAGGCGCCGCAGATGGCGGCGGTCCGGGTGCCGCCGTCCGCCTGGAGCACGTCGCAGTCCACGGTGACCTGCACCTCGCCCAGGGCCACCAGGTCGCACACCGCGCGGAGGGAGCGGGCCACCAGCCGCTGGATCTCCTGGGTGCGGCCGGACTGCTTGCCCTTGGCCGCCTCCCGGCTGGCCCGCTCGGCGGTGGATCCGGGCAGCATGGAGTACTCGGCGGTGACCCAGCCCTTGCCGCGGCCGCGCAGCCACGGCGGCACCCGCTCCTCGACCGACGCCGTGCACAGCACCCGGGTCCGTCCCGTGGACACCAGCACCGAGCCCGGGGCGAACACCGTGAAGTCGCGGTCGAACACGGTCGGCCGCAGCTCGTCCAGCGCCCGGCCGTCCGCCCGCAGCACGCGCCGGTCCGGCTCGGTGCCGGCCGTGCCGGACGTGCCGCCCGCCAGCCCCGTGGTCCCTGCCGCCTCGCCTGCCGCCTCGCCTGCCGTCACCCCTGCCACGCTCCTCCCGGCGCCACCGGCCCTCGGATTGGCTCGCCGCCCGCCCGACCGACCGCTTGCCCGCTCGACCTCACCACTCGTACACGGCCCCGGCCCGGGCCTGGTGGACCGGGCGGCCGAAGGCCTCCTCGGCCTCGTCGGCCAGGGCCTCGGCGGACACCGTAGGCCACCGGTGGGTGAGCACCAGCCGGCCTACCCCGGCGGCCGCCGCCATCCGACCGGCCTGGCGCCCGCTGAGGTGCTGGGACGTGCCCTCGTGGTCGAGGGTGTAGCTGGCCTCGCACACGACGGTGCCCACCCCCCGGCCCAGCTCCTCCACCGACCAGTCCGGGCCGGTGTCCGCCGTGTAGGCGAGCGAGGCCGAGAGGTCGCCGGGCGCGCCGCCCTCCGCCGGGTCCAGGCGCACGGCGAGCGTGGGCGGCCCGTGGTCGGTGGCCACGAAGCTGGCGGTGAGCCCGCCGAGCTGCACCCTGAACGCCGGGCCCACCTCCTCCCAGGCCAGGGCCGGGTCGTCGGCGAAGTAGGAGCGGGCGTGGAGCCCGGGCGGCGCGTACACCGGCACCGCCGGGCGCCGGCCGGCCTGCCAGCGCCACACGGCAAAGGACTCCACGTCCGTCCAGTGGTCCGGGTGCTCGTGGGAGAGCACCACGGCGTCCACCGCCTCCGGGTCCACCACCCGCTGCAGGTTGGCGAAGGTGCCGGGCCCGGCGTCCAGCCAGACCGTGGTCCCGCCGGCCTGCACGAGGTAGCCGCTGGCCGCCCCGCCCGGGCCCGGGTAGCTCCCGTCGCAGCCGAGCACCGTCAGGGTCCGAACGCCGGCGGTGCCGGTGGCGTCCGTGGCGGCCACGGCCGCACCCTACTCCCGGCCGGCACCCGGGGCGCCGCCCGGCAGGGGTCAGAAGTAGATCGTGGACTTGGCCCGCTCCACCACCACGTCGAGGTCGTCCGTCCAGGCGCCGGTGGAGAGGTACTTCCAGCCGTCGTCGGCCGAGATCACCACGATCACCGCCTCACGGCCGTCGGGCACCTGGCGGGCGCATTTGACGGCGCCGGCCATGGCCGCGCCGGACGAGATGCCCACGAAGAGGCCCACCTCGGCGAGGTGCCGCGTCCACTCGATCGACTCGCGGGGCCGGACCACCGTCTTGCGGTCGAGCAGGCTGGCGCCGTCCAGCTCCTCGAAGATCGGGGGGACGAACCCGTCGTCCAGGTTCCGCAGGCCCTCCACCTGCTCGCCCGCCGGGGGCTCCACCGCCCAGACCTGCACGTCCGGGTTGCGCTCCTTCAGGAAGCGGCCGGCCCCCAGCAGCGTGCCCGAGGTGCCGAGCCCGGCCACGAAGTGGGTGACCTCGGGGCAGTCCCGCCAGATCTCGGGGCCCGTCCCCTCGTAGTGGGCGCGGGGGTTGGCGACGTTCCCGTACTGGTAGAGGAACACCCACTCGGGGTGCTCGGCGGCGAGCCGGCGGGCCGCCCGCACGGCGCCGTTGGAGCCCTCGGCCCCGGGCGACTCGATCACCTCGGCCCCCCACAGCGCCAGGAGCTGGCGGCGTTCGACGGAGACATTCGTGGGCAGGACGACCTTCAGGTGGTAGCCCTTCACGCGGCAGACCATGGCCAGCCCGATCCCGGTGTTGCCCGAGGTGGGCTCGATGAGCACCTGGTCCGGGTCGCCGGGCACCAGGATCCCGTCCTTCTCGGCCTGCTCCACCAGGGCCAGCGCCACCCGGTCCTTCACCGAGCCGCCGGGGTTCCGACCCTCCAGCTTGACCAGGATCCTGACGTCGGGCGAGGGGCTCAGCGAGCTGACGTCCACCATCGGCGTGTTGCCGATGAGCTCCAGGATGCTGCCGTAGGGGGCCATGGCGCCGCGGGCCCCTCAGGCGCCGGCCGGGGACGGGCCGGTGGGGGCGCCGGGCTCAGCCACCGGCGACGGCCGGCAGGATCGAGACCTCGTCGCCCGACGCCACCGGGGTGTTGAGCTGGGACAGGTAGCGCACGTCGTCGTCGTTCACGTAGACGTTGACGAAGCGGTGGAGGCTGCCGTCCTCGTTGAGCACCTGGCCGGCGATGCCCGGGTAGCGGGCCACCAGGTCGCGGAGCACGTCACCGATGGTGGCGCCGTCCGCCACCACGGTGGACCGCCCGTCGGCCTGGGGGCGCAGCACGGTGGGCAGTCGGACGTCGACGGGCACGTGGAGCCTCCCTGGGGTCGGGCGGCCGGCGGCGCCGTCCTGCGTGCACCCGCCGACCTCGAATGTTGACTGATCCGGTCCGGATTCTATCGGGAGCGGGCCACGGCGGGCCACGGCGGGGCGGGGCGGCCGCCGGCGGGCGCCCGCGCTCAGACCAGGGGCAGGTCGTGGGTGTGGACGACCACGGACTCCTCGTCGATCCGCCCGTCCACGATCGTGTAGCTCCGCACCACGGGGTGGGTGTCCCGCAGGGAGACCAGCACGTAGTGCCAGCCCGGGTCCGGCGCCTGGGCCACGTCGGTGGGCGAGGGGTAGGCGTCGGTGTGGGTATGGGAGTGGAACACCCCGATGATCTGGGTGCCGTGGGACTCGGCGTCCCGGTCTGCCGCCAGCATGTCCCGGGAGTCGACGGCGTAGAGCTTGGCCGACGCTGCGGCGTTGCGCGTGGGGTAGCAGGCCACCACCTCGCCCCGCTGCGGGTGGCCGGCCAGCAGGCCGCAGGCCTCGTCCGGCAGGCCACTGACGCAGTGCCCCACCATCGTGGCGTAGAGCTCGTTCGGGAGCCGCAGCACGGGCCGATCGTAACGGCGGCGACGGCCGGCCCGGCGGATACGACCTGGCGGCGGCGGTGCCCGGCAGTCACGGCGGTAGCCTCGGCTGGCAATGGCACGGGCCAAGAAGACGGTGGCCAAGCGGGCGGCGGCCCGAGAAGCGGGGAACGCGGGCGACCGCACGGTCGCCTCCAACCGGCGCGCCCGCCACGACTACGACATCCTCGAGACCTACGAGTGCGGGATCGTCCTCCAGGGCAGCGAGGTGAAGTCCCTCCGGGAGGGCAAGGCGCAGCTCGCCGACGCTTACGCCCGGGTGAGCGACGGCGAGCTCTGGCTCTTCGGCGTGCACGTCCCGCCGTGGCAGTTCGCCACCGGCGTGGGCGCGCACGACCCCGACCGCCGGCGGAAGCTCCTCCTCCACCGCAGGGAGATCGACGAGCTCATGGGCCGGACCCAGCAGCAGGCCCTCACCCTGGTGCCGCTCTCGCTGTACTTCCGGGACGGCAAGGCCAAGGTCCAGCTCGCCCTGGCCCGTGGCCGGAAGCTGCACGACAAGCGCCAGGCCATCCTCTCCCGCGAGGCCGAGC
>JBOGGH010000252.1:0-4805 GCA_050743905.1 Acidimicrobiales bacterium | reverse complement strand
GCACGGCCGAGCGCGAGGCGGCGGCGCGCGACTGGTGGCCGGTGTCGATCGGCTGGGCGGCCCGCGGCGAGGTGCCGGCGCTCCCCGAGGTAGTGGTGCGGCCCTCCACCGACGGGCAGGTGGCCGCCACCCTGGCCGCCTGCACCACCGCCGGCGTGCCGGTCACGGCGGGCGCCGGCCGCAGCGGCGTCTGCGGGGGCACGGTGCCGGTCTTCGGCGGGGTGGCGCTCGACTGCACCGGCCTGGTGGGCGAGGTGGAGGTCGACGGCGCCTCGCTCCTGGCTCGCGTCCCGGCCGGCGTGTTCGGGCCGGACCTGGAGGCGGCGCTGCGCGCCACCGGCGAGGGGTACACCCTGGGCCACTGGCCCCAGTCGATGGACCTCTCGACGGTGGGCGGCTGGCTCGCCTGCCGGGGTGCCGGCCAGTACTCCACCCGCTACGGGAAGATCGAGGACATGGTGGCCGGCCTGCGGGTGGTGCTGGCCGACGGCCGGGTGGTGGACACCGAGGGCCGCGGGCCCCGGGCCGCCACCGGGCCCAGCCTCACCCAGCTCTTCGTGGGCTCGGAGGGGACCCTCGGCGTGATCACCTCGGCGCTGCTGCGGGTGCGGCCGGTGCCGCCGGCCCAGGGCCGCCGGGCCTACGGCTTCCCCACCTTCGCCGGGGGGCTGGACGCGTGCCGCCGCATCCTCCGCCGGGGCGCCACGCCGGCGGTGCTCCGCCTCTACGACCACGAGGAGTCGGGCCGGAGCTTCGAGCGCGGCGACACCTGCGTGCTGGTGGTGCTGGACGAAGCCGATCCCGGCCTGCTGGACGCCACCCTCGCCGTGGTGGACCAGGAGTGCGCGGGGACCGGCGCTGCCGACGGGTCTGATGGCAGTTCCGGCGGCGGGGCGGCGCGCCTGGACAACGCGCTGGTGGCGCGGTGGCTCCACCACCGCAACGACGTCTCGGCGCTGGCCCCGCTCTGGCAGGCCGGGGTGGTGGTGGACACGGCGGAGGTCGCCGGCCGGTGGTCCGTGCTCCCGGGCCTCGCCGCCGACGTGGTGGCGGTGCTGCGGGCGGTGCCGGGGACCCTGGCCGCATCGGTGCACGAGTCGCACGCCTACCCGGACGGCGCCTGCCTCTACTTCACCTTCGCCGGGCGCCACGGCGGGGAGGGCACGGGCCCGGAGGGGGGCCCGGCCTGGGAGGAGGCCTACTACCGCCGGGCGTGGGACACCCTCACCGAGGTGGTGGAGCGCCACGGCGCGGCCATCAGCCACCACCACGGCATCGGGCTCCAGCGGTCGCGGTTCCTGGCCGGGGCGCTCGGCGCCGGGTTCGGGGTGCTCGAGTCGCTCAAGCGGGCGCTGGACCCGGCCGGCATCCTGAACCCGGGCAAGCTCGGCCTGCCCGGCCCCTACGGCGAGGTGCCCTGGCCGTGACGGCGGGCGCGGGCGGCGCGGGCGGGGCGGGCGGCAGCCTGCTGGTGGTGGACGTGGGGACCTCGGGCGTCCGGGCCGCCGTGGTCCGCCCGGACGGCGCCGTGGAGCACGCCCACCACGTGCCCGTGCTGCCGCGGACGCCGGCACCCGGCCTGGTGGAGGTGGACGCCCGGCAGGTGGCCGAGGCGGCGCTGGAGACCGCCGCCGCCGCGCTGGCGGCCGGGGGGCCGGTGGCCGGCGTGGGCATCGCCAACCAGCGCGCCACCACCGTGGTCTGGGACCGCCGGACCGGGGAGCCGGTGGCGCCGGCCATCGGCTGGCAGGACCTCCGCACCGTGGGCACCTGCCTGGCCCTCCAGGCCGAGGGGTTCCGCCTGGCGCCCAACATGTCGGCCACCAAGCTGGCGGCGATCCTGGACGACGTGGACCCCGACCGGTCCCGCGCCACAGGGCTCTGCTTCGGCACGGTGGACAGTTGGGTGGCCTGGACGCTCTCGGGCGGGACGCTCCACGTGACGGACGCCACCAACGCCGGCGTCACCGGCCTGGTGCGCACCGACGACCTCCACTGGGACGCCGCCGTGCTCAACCGGCTCCGCGTGCCGGCGGCCATGCTGCCCGGGATCGTCCCCTCCTCCGGCGTGGTGGGCGCTGCGGCGGCCCTGCCCGGCGCGCCGCCGGTCTGCGGGCTCGCCGGGGACCAGCAGGCCTCGCTGGTGGGGCAGGGCTGCACGCGTCCGGGCATGGCCAAGGCCACGTTCGGCACCGGGGGGATGCTGGACCTGTGCACCGGGGGCCGCCCGGCCCTGGCCGGTGCCGACGGCACCCGGGGCGCAGCGGGTACGTTCCCTGTCGTGGCCTGGCAGCGGGGCGACGTCCTGACCTGGGGGGTGGAGGCCGTCATGCTGTCCGCCGGCACCTGCGTGGAGTGGCTCCGTGACGACCTGGGCATCGTGGCCACGGCGGAGGAGTCGGCGTCGGTGGCCGCGGGCTGCGAGAGCACCGGCGACGTGTGGTTCGTCCCGGCGCTGCTCGGGATGGGCACGCCGGTGTGGGACTTCGGGGCGCGGGGGACGCTGGTGGGGATCACCCGGGGCACCGGCCGCGCCGAGCTGGTGCGGGCGGTGCTGGAGGGGGTGGCCCACCGCGGCGCCGACCTGCTGGAGGCGGCCGAGGCCGACAGCGGCTTCGCCGTGGAGGCGCTGCGGGTGGACGGCGGGATGTCGGCCAACGGGGTGTTCGTGGACGCGCTGGCCGAGGCGCTGGGTCGCCCGGTGGTCCTCTCGTCCGAGATCGAGGCCACCACCCGGGGCGCCGGCTTCCTGGCCGGCCTCGCCGTGGGCACGTGGCGCGACGAGGACGAGGTGGCCGGGGCGTGCCCGCCCCGCCGCACGGTCGAGCCGCGGGGCGCTGACACCGAGCGGTCGGCCGCCCGGGAGCGGTGGCTGGCCGCACGCGAGCGGGCCCTGGCCACCGTGCCCGAGCTGTCCGGGATCGCCTTCTGATGGCGCCGGCCACGCCGGCCACGCCGGCCGGGAGGGCGCGCCGGTGACCGCCACCGAGCAGGAGGCCACCGGGGCCCCGGGGGGCGGCACCTACGTGGACCTGGCCCGGGCCCTCCACGCCAACCTGCGCCGCGTCTTCCTGGGCACACCCCACGCCGTCACCGTGGCCGTGGTCGCCGCCCTCTCGGGGGGCCACCTCCTGATCGAGGACGTCCCCGGGGTGGGCAAGACGGTGCTGGCCAGCAGCCTCGCCGCGTCGCTGGGCACCGGGCTCTCCCGGGTCCAGGGCCACGCCGACCTCCTCCCCACCGACGTGACCGGCGTGTCCACGTACTCCCAGGACACCGGGGCCTGGGAGTTCCGCCCCGGCCCCGTCTTCGCCCACGTGCTGCTGGTGGACGAGCTCAACCGGACGCCGCCGCGCACCCAGTCCGCGCTGCTGGAGGCGATGGAGGAGGCGCAGGTGACGGTGGACGGCCAGAGCTGGCCGCTGCCCCGCCCCCACCTGGTGATCGCCACCCAGAACCCGGTGGGTCAGCTCGGCACCTACCCGCTGGTCGAGAGCCAGCTCGACCGGTTCGCCCTCGCCACCTCGCTCGGCTACCCGGACGCGGAGGCCGAGACGCGGCTGGCCCTCCGCCACGGCGGGCGGGCGGCGCTCGGGACGCTCACGCCGGTGTGCGCGGCGGCCACATGGCAGCGCGCCGTGGAGGCCACCCGGGCCGTCCACGTGGCGCAGGAGGTGGCGGGCTACGCCGTCGCCCTCGGCCGGGCCACCCGGGAGGCCTCGCCGGTGCGGCTGGGCGCCAGCCCGCGCGCCTCGATCACCCTGGTGCGCTCGGCCCAGGCCCACGCCCTCCTCTACGGCCGGGGATACGTGTCGCCCGGCGACGTGCAGGCCATGGCCGTGCCCACCCTGGCCCACCGGCTGGTGACCGAAGGCCGCCCGGGCGCCGGCGCGGCGATCGTGGGCGAGGTGCTGCGCACCACGGCGGCGCCGAGACCGTGATCGCCCGGACCGCGCCCCGCCCCCGCCGGGCGCTGGGGCCGGTGGCCGGCACGGTGGTGGCGGTGGTGGCCTGGCTGGCCGTGGCCCACAGCAGCGGCGCCGGCTGGGTCCAGGCCCTGGGCGCGCTCCTGACCGGCATCCTCGTGGTGGGGCTGGTAGGCCCGGCCCTGGCCGTGCGGCGGGCGCGCTGCGCGGTGGTGGCGGCCCCGGCGGACGCCGTGGCCGGGCAGCCGGTGGAGCTCACGGTGGCCGCGTCCTCGGCCATGGTGGTGCGGCCCCTCGACCCTCCCGGGCGCGACGTGCCCACCGGCGGCCCGGGCGAGGTGCGGATGACGGTGGTGCCGCGCCACCGCGGGGTGCTGGACCGATGCGAGGTGCGGCTGGCCAGCGCGGCGCCGTTCGGCCTGCTGTGGTGGACGGTGCGGGCCACCGTGTCCCTGCCGCGGCCGCTCCACGTGGCCCCGCCCGTGGCCGACACGGCGGCGTCCAGGCGGTCCGGCCCCGAGGCGCGCGGCTACGGCGAGCGCCCGGTGCCGGCCCGGGTGGGCGAGCCCCGAGGCGCCCGCCCCTACCGCCCGGGCGACCTGCGGAGCTGGGTCCACTGGCCGGCCACGGCCCACACCGGCGACCTCATGGTGCGGGAGATGGAGCAGCCCGCCGCGCCGCCGGTCACCGTGCACGGCATCCTGCCCGACGACCCCGAGGCGGCCGACGCCGAGGCCTCCCAGGTCCTGGGGGCCGTGGCCCGCAACCTGGCCGGCGGGCGGCGGGTGGTGCTGGTGACGGCCGAGCCGTCGGGCACGGTGGCGGAGCCGGTGGCCAGCGTGGTGGACGCCGGCCGGCGCATGGCGCGCGCCCTGCCCC
>JBOGGH010000251.1:0-4805 GCA_050743905.1 Acidimicrobiales bacterium | reverse complement strand
GTCCCGTCCGGGACCGCCACCGCCCCGTCCGGTGCCGCGGGGACGGCGGCGAGGTGCCGGCGACGCGCCGTCATCGGGGCTCCCGTCCGTGCGGTGCCGCCACCGCCGTCGCGCTGGCGGCCAGCGCCGACCCGGGGTCCCCGGCGAAGAAGTGCTCACGGGCCAGCTCGCGTCGCAGGGCCACGAGGGCGCGGTGCTGGAGCTGGCGTACCGCCGCGCCGGTGCGCCCCATGTGGCGGGCCACCTCCTCGCTGGGCCGTCCCTCCTGTAGGCGGAGGCGGAGGACGGCGCGGTAGTCGGCCGGCAGGCGGTCCATGGCCGCCCTCACCGACGAGCCGTCGAGCCCGCTGAGGGCCTGTGCCTCTGGGCCCGGGGCGTCCGCCGGCCGGTCGTCCACCGGCTCGTCGGCGAGGAAGCGCCGCCGGCGGTGACGGTCGCGGACGAGGTTCCTGGCGACCACGTCCAGGTAGGCCGCCATGGAGCCCTCGGACTCGAAGGCGCCGAGACGCGGGAGCACCCTGGCGAACGCCTCCTGGGTCAGGTCGTCCGCTTCCGTCCGGCTGCCGGTCTCGGCCGAGACGATCCGGTGGACGCGGGGCCACTGGCGCCGGACGAGGTCCTCCAGCGCCTGGCGGTCGCCGGTGCGGGCAACGTCGAAGGCCCGGTGGCGGTCCGACGTCGCTCGCGCTCCACGTACCCCGCCCATCGCCCCTCCAGACGCACGGCTGGGGGAATTGTGACGGAGGAAGGTGAGAGGGAGGTAAGAAGCCCCGTCGCGGTGGGCGTCGTCAGCCGCTGCCGGTGGTGGCGATCCAGGCCATGGTGCCGCCGGCCAGGCTCTCGGCCGGCCAGCCCGCCCGGACCAGGGCGTCCGTGGCGGCGGCCGACCGGACGCCGGCGTGGCAGATCACCACGATGGCCCGGCCGGCCGGCAGCTCGGCGGTGCGGCCGCCGAGCTCGCCCAGGGGGATGTTCACGGCGCCCGGGAACGCCCATTCCTCCACTTCGAACGGCTCGCGCACGTCCAGCAGGTAGACCTCCTCGCCGGCGTCGAGCCGTTGCCGGAGCGCCGCCGGGTGGATCTCGGTCGCCATGGTGCAGCTCCTTCCGTCCGGGCTTCTCCATCCGGTCCGGCGGTCCGTCCCGCCGCCCGGCTCCCGGTGGTCAGTCTGCCCCCAGGAAGGGCGCGCCGAACGCGAACACCCCGCCGTCGGCCGCCGCCAGCCAGTACCCGCCGGAGGCCACGTCCACCGCCATGCCCACCACCGGGGCCACGAGCGGCAGGCCGCCGGTGGATCCCAGGAAGGGTGCGTCGCCGAAGGCGAAGAGGCCCCCGTCCGAGGCCACGAGCCAGTACCCGCCGCCGTCCGACGTGGCGGCCATCCCCACCACCGGCCGGTCGAGCCGGAGCGAGCCGGTGGATCCCTCGAACGGCGCGCCGAAGGCGAAGATGCCCCCGTCCGAGGCCACCATCCAGTACCCGCCTCCGGGATGCCCGGCCACGGCCACGATCGGCGCGTTCAGGGGACGGCCGCCCATCGACCCGAGGAAGGCGGCGTCGCCGAAGGCGAAGATCCCGCCGTCCGACGCCACCAGCCAGTAGCCCCGGCCGTCCGGGGTGGGGGCCAGGTCCACGACGGGGGCGTTGAGCGGCCGTCCCCCCATCGAGCCGAAGAACCCGGCGTCGCCGTAGGAGAAGACGCCGCCGTCCCCGGCGACGAGCCAGTACCCGCCGCCGTCGGGGGTCTCCACGATGTGGTCCACGGGGGCCACGAGGGCCAGGCCCGCTGCCGAGCCGTGGAACGTGGCGTCCCCGTGGACGGAGACGGCGCCGGCTGCGTCCACCAGCGCGTACCCGCCGCCGTCCGGCGACGCCGCGATCCCCGTGACCGGCTGGGGGAGCGGGGAGGCGGGGGCGGAGCCCTGCGGATACTGGGCGCCCTGGCAGGTCCAGTCCACGCCGGTGGCGTAGCGCTCGTCGAAGCCTGGCCCGTACCCGGCGACGATGGGCTGCTGCGGGAGGTAGTCCTGCGCGGGCCCGGTGCCCTCTGCGTCCGTGACTGTGGTGACCGTGCCGCCGGACTGCACGTAGACGTTGTTCTGCGAGAGCTCGGCGTGGAAGCGCGCCTGGCCTGTCGCCGCTTGGGCACCGTTCGCGTCGAAGAACTCCTCGATCACGTAGAGGGTCCCACCGGCCGAGCACGCCGCCCCGACGGCCACCTCCGTGGGCGCGGCCGAGAGCACGCCGAGCGCGTGGCCGTAGGACAGCATGACGTTGTCGTCGATGCCAGCCGAGTCCGCGGCGCCCGTTGCGTTGCCGCCGGTGGCATATGTGTAGCCGCTGGGGTCGGGACCCCCGTAGTCGCTCACGGTGCTGTTCGCCGCCTCCCACTCGGCGGCGGCCTGTGCCGTCTGCTCGGCCGTCGGCCCTACGGGGACCAGGGGGGAGAGCGCGGTCTCGGCGCCGTCGTAGACGTAGTCGCGTTCGGGTGCGGCCCGCTCGAGGTTCATCCGGGCCAGCACGTCGGTGGCGGCTCCCTGCTCCGCCTGGGTGGGTGACGTGTACGGGCACTGCGGCCCCGGGCAGGCGACGGTGATCTCGTGGGAGCCCCCTGCGCCCGACGCTCCCGCCGCCGGCCACGCGGCAGCCGCCCCCGCCACGCCTGCGAGGACGGCCAGTGCGGCGCCGACCCTCCCCAGAAGCATGCTCCTCCCCACGAGCGGACGCCGCTCGCCGAGACATCCTGTCCCGTTCACCATGGGGCACCTCCTCCTTGGTCGACTGGGTCCGATCTCCGTCCGCCACGCCGCCCGTGGCCGTCCGCCCGAGCCCTCCCGGCCAGCCACAGCGCGGCCCCCAGGACCACGAGGAGCAGGCCGCCTACCGGTAGGAGGAGGTCGGGACCGCCGGTGAAGGCCAGCGTGGTGAGCGTGGCCGGCAGCGAGGTCGGCGCCACGGGCTGCTCGGGCAGTGCCACGGTGGTGGGGTCTGTCGCCGTGTCGGACGAGACCACCGCCGTGCAGTGGAACGCCGTGTCGGGCTGGTAGCCGCTCGGCGCCGCCAGCTCCCGCAGGCACCAGCGATAGCCGGCCGGCACGGCGAAGGACAGCCGGCCCTGGGGATCCGTGGTCCCCTGGGTCCAGTAGGTGTCGGCGGTGGGCACCGGCGTGCCTGCCGGAGGCACCGGTGGGTTGTACCCGGGCGGGACCGGTCCGCCGTCCAGCAGGAGCTCGTACGTCGCGCCCGGTATGACCGTGCCCGGCTGCGTGCTGTTGAACTTGTGGGCGCCCACGAAGGCCGTCGCCAGCGTCTCGGGGAGGGCGACGGTGGTGCGGGCCGGTGGGGTGGCCGTGGTGATGACCGCCGTGCAGTGGAGCGCCGGGTCCAGCACGTAGTCGGGTGGCGCCGTCACCTCGTGGAAGCACCACGCGTAGCCGGCCGGGACCGTGAAGTCGAGGACGCCGTCGCCGCCGGTGGTCCCCCGGGCCCACCACGCGTCCCCTGGCTCCGCCGGCGCGCCTGGGGGCGCTGTGCCCGGCGGGCCCGACGGCGGCCCGCTTCCCTCCACGTACAGGTCGTACACGGCGCCGGGCACCCCGGTGTCCGGCGTGGCGGCGTTGAACTTGTGGGCCGCGACGTTCACGGAGGCCTCGGTGTCGGTCAGGGTGAGCGTCGTGGTCACCGTGGTCACTGTCCCGGTGAGAACGCCCGTGCAGTGCTCGGCGGCGTCCAGCACGTAGCCCGGCGGCGCCCTCACCTCCCTGGCGCAGTAGGCGTAGCCGGGGAGCTGCAGGGGGAAGGTGGCGACGCCGTCCGTGCCGCTCGTGGAGCGGGCGACCCACGACTGCCCCGCAGGGACGGTGACCCCGGCGGGCGGGGTGGGGGTGGACGGTCCGCCGCCGTCGTCCACCCGGTACAGGTCGTAGACCGCCCCGGCGAGGACCGCTGTCGGGTCCGCGGCGTCGACCTTCTTGACGGCCACGCCCACGAAGAGCCCCGGGTCCGTGACGAGGATCGGCTCCGTGCTCCCGGCCCTGGTGGCGGTGAAGCAGCCGGACGCTCCCGCCTGGAGCCCCGGGGGAGCGCTCACCTCGCGCCAGCAGTACTGCTGGCCCGAGACCAGCGTGGCGCCGGTCTCGCATGTCCCCGAGGTGCCGGTGGTGCATGTCGCCACCACGGGGCCGCCGGGTGTGGGCCCGGGGGCCACGTCGATGACGGCGCCGCTCAGCACAAGCTCTGTGGGGTTGACGCTGCCGGTGGCGACCTTGTGGAACCGGGCCGGCACCAGCAGCGGGTCGGTGAACGACACGGTGCCCACGCTGCCGGGCTCCACCGTGAGCTGCTGGCTCGGTGGCGGTGTGGGGAGGTAGTAGCCGGTGGGCGGCGCGACCTCCGTCACGAGGTACGTCCCGGGAAGGTAGCCGGTGCCGTCCGTGGCGGGCGGGGCGCAGGTGCCCGACGGGTCCGTGATGCAGGTGCCGAGGTCCTCGTTGAAGGTGCCGAGGTTCCCGCTGTCGAACCGGACATCGAAGGTGCCGCCGGCCAGGGGCGCGCCGGTTGTGCTGTCCGCCTTGCGGATCACGATCGTCCCCGGCTGCACGGGATCGGCCACTGTGATCGTCGTGGTGGCGTGGCCCGCCGCCACCGCGACGGTGAGCGGGGCGACGGTCGCGTACCCCGGTGGTGGGTCCGTCTCCGTGACGGTGTAGGTGCCCGGCACCAGGCCGGAGAGCGTGTTGCTGGTGCCGCCTGTCCCCACGGTGAGCGTGCCGACGGTGGTGGTGGACGGTGCAGGGCCCTGCAC
>JBOGGH010000250.1:0-4809 GCA_050743905.1 Acidimicrobiales bacterium | reverse complement strand
CCCCCGTCCAGGCAGCGCGGGACCTTCGGCCCTTCCGCTCCCGGCCGGCCCACCCCAAGCCGGCAGGGTGGGGGGTACGCCAACCGTCTGGCCGAGCTCGCCGCCCTGGTGGGCGCGGCGGCGAGGGCCTGACGCCGTGACCCACGACGCGCCGGCTCACGACGCGCCGGCTCACGACGCTCCTCGCCGGCGTCCCGCTCCTCGAGGACCTCCTGCCGCTCGCCGGGAGGCGGGTGCTCGTCCGCGCCGACTTCAACGTGCCGCTGGTGCCCGGGGCCGGCGACGGCCCGCCCACCCTGGAGGACGACTTCCGCATCCGGGCTGCGGGCGCTGCGCGGCGCGCCAAACGCGCCCCGCCCGCACGCCCGGACCGGTCCGGCGCACGGCGCGTAGGCGCCGGCAGCGCTCAGCCGCCACGCACCTCGATCAGCGCGACCTCGTTACCGTCGGGATCGGTGGCCACCGCCTTGAGGCCGGCGTCGCCCACCGGCGCCACGGGCCCCACGGCCACGCCGGCCGCCGCCACGGTGGCCACGGTGGCGCCCAGGTCGGCCACGGCCACCGTCACCAGGGAGCGGCCGGCGCGGTCCGGTCGGACCACCAGGTAGAGCCAGGCGGCGTCGGCCAGCCGCCACATCACCTCGCCCTCGTTGACCACGATGTCGGCCGGCCGGCCCAGGAGGCGCTCGTACCACTCGGCGGCGGGCGCGAGGTCGCGCACCGCCACCCCGGCGAAGAGCACGTCGGCGGCGAGCGGCGGCCCGCTCACGGTGTGCGCCCCATGGCGCCCGAGCCTACGGCCGCCACCTGGTCCGGGGCCGCCCGCACCACTTCGCCGGAGAAGTTGTCGTGCAGAGCCCGAATTATCTCCAACACAACACCTCGGGATCTGTGGTGGGGGGACCGTGCCGACTCCCATGCCGCCCGATGACGAGCCTCTTCTGGTGCTACCCCACGCTGCCGGCACCGCGTCCGGCACCGGAGGCGAGCATCTCCATCGCCTCCCCCACAGGGGGGGCAGCCGCCATCTCGTCGGCCAGCCGACCGGCTCGCCTGCGGAGGTCGCTTCGCCCGAGGGCCTCGGTCACCGCAGCGGCCAGCGCCGGCACCTCCCGCTCGCCGAGCACCCGCCGGTCCGGTCCCCCCGGCGCCTCCGCCTCCACCAGGAGCGCCGCACCGGCCCCGGCCACCCGGCGACCGTTCTCGAATTGGTCGGCGAACACGGGCGCCACCACCAAGGGGACCCCGGCCGCCAAGGCTCCGTACACGGTGCCCGACCCGCCGTGGCACACCACGAGGTCGGCACGCGCCAGCGCGTCGTCCTGGTGGACCCATCGCTCCACGTGGACGTGCGGCGGCACCCGCCCCAGGTGCGAGGGGTCGAACCCGCGGCCAACGGTGAGCAGCACCCTCGCCGGTACCCCCTCCATCGCTGCCAGAGCGGCCCGGAAGACACCCGTGGCCGCCGACATATGGCCGAGCACCGTGCCGAAGGTGACGTAGACGAGCGGTCCGGTCTCCCCGTCCCACCAGTCGGGCAGCGGGGCGGTCGGGCCCCGCGCCGGGACCCGGTACCGCGTCGTCGACGGGAACGGCGAGGGGTCGAGGGACGGCGGGAAGCGCGTCAGGTACGGCATGGCCCGCAGCGCGTCCGCCGTCCCGGGCCCGAACGCCTCCAGCGCGGGCGCTGCCAGCCGAATACAGCGATCCTCCCCCTCAGCCACCGAGATGGCCACCTGGGCCACCGGGATCCGGAGGCGCTGGGCGACCACTGCCGAGGAGTACTCGCACGGCTCACGCAGCACGAGGTCGGGCCGCCAACCGGCTGCGGCTTCCATCGCCGGCATCATGGCGGCCGTCGCCAGCCGGCCAAAGAGCTCCCGGGCGGCGATGGCGGCCGCCTCGTGGGCCGGCGCCACCGGAAGCCGTTCCCTGATCGCCGCCACGGCCCCTTCCGGTGGCTCTCCCCCGGCCCGGAACGGGTGGCCGGTCGCCCGGGCCGTCTCCGCGAGAGCGGCCGGCCCGACCACCAGGCGCTCGTCACCCCGGCGCGCCGCGGCGTCCAGGAACGGGAGGAGCGGCTCCAGGTGCCCCGCTCCCCCGAGCGAGCACGCCGCCAGGACCCGCACGGGGTGGGAGCCTATGGCCACCGCCGGCGACCGTGCCGGCCGGCACCGCTCACCCCCGCCGAGCGCGCCGTGCTGGCCGCCGCCGAGCGGGCACTGCTGGAACCTCCTCCTCGTGCGCCTCGGCGATCCCGGCCCGCCGGGAAAGCTGATCGCCCGCTCGGGCGACTGTCGGCAATGACGTAATAAAACGCACATATGTGCGATCTAGTGGCACAGCAGTACAGTTGTGGCATGGACTACCGCCAACCCGTCCAGGCGCTCATCCCCGGTGTCCAGGGTCGGGTGCTCGCCGTGCTGGCCGGCACCGACGCCGAGCTCACCATGCGCACCGTGGCGACGCTGGCCGGGGTGAGCGTGAACCGAGCTGTGGCCGTGCTCAACGCGCTGGTCGAGCTCGGGGTCGTCCGGCGGAGGGACGCGGGGCGATCGGCGCTCGTGGCACTCGACAGGGAGAACGAGGTCGGACGGCTCGTGGCCTCCCTCGGTTCGTTGCAGGCCCCCGTGGTCGGCCGACTGCGCCGGGAAGCACAGCGGATCCGGCCGCGGCCGGTGAGCTTGGTGCTGTTCGGATCCCTGGCAGCAGGCACCGCGTCCGCCAAGAGCGACGTCGACGTCCTGGCGGTACGGCCGGCCGGTGTAGAGGAGGAGGACGGGGGATGGCTGGGGAGCCTGGGGTCATGGGGAGACCTGGCGTCCCGGATCGTGGGCAACCCGGTCAACGCCATCGTTGTGGGCGAGGGTGAGGTGCCGGGCCTGCTCCGAGGCCGCCGACGGCTGTGGCGGGAGATCGCCGAGACGGGGGTCGTGCTCCTCGGGTCCGGGCTCGATGACGTCGGCACCGCGGCCTGATGGCGCCCCGCCGGGCCGCCACGCGGCCCGCATCACCCGCAGACGCCCGCGCCTACCTCGCCAAGGCCGAGGAGTTCCTCCAAGCCGCCGCAGACTCGCTCGGGCACGGCAACTTCGTCGCGACCGCCGGCAACGCGGTCCATGCCGGCATCGCGGCCGCTGATGCGGTGAGCGCAGCACGGGCCGGCGTGGTCTGGACCGGGGAGCACGCGCAGGCCGCCGGGCACGTCGAGAAGGTCGGTGGAGCCGACGGGCGCCAAGTGGGTCGGCAGCTACGGCAGCTCCTCCCGCTCAAGAACCGCGCTGAGTACGACCCGGCGCCCACCTCGGAGGGGGAGGCCCGGAGCGCCCACCGGGCGGCGGAGCGGAGCGTCGCCGTCGCCTGGCGGGCGGTGGAGCCGGCACCGAGGAGATAGCCGTCGCCGTGCCGGCCGGCGCCGCAGTGCCCGGCCGTCCGGGCCCTCCGCTACCGTGGTCGCCGTGCCCACGGACCTCCCCCTGACCCCCGCACGCTCCGCCGTGACCGTGACCCTGGCCCCGCCCCGGGCCCGGCCGGCCGCGTCCCCGGCGGTGGGGGCGGGAGCGCCGCCGGCACCGCTCACCCCCGCCGAGCGCGCCGTGCTGGCCGCCGCCGAGCGGGCGCTGCTGGACGACCGCCGCCTGCTGGACGGGGACGAGCTGCTGGCCCTGGCCGAGCTGCCGGACGGGGCGGTCACGGCCCTGGCGGCGCTGGCCCACCAAGTCCGGCTGGCCTGGTGCGGGCCCACGGTGGAGATCGAGGGGATCCTGTCGGCCAAGACCGGCGGCTGCCCCGAGGACTGCCACTTCTGCTCGCAGTCGTCGCGGTTCGACACCCCGGTCAAGGCCACCCCCTTCCTCGACCGGGACGAGGTGCTGGCGGCGGCGCGCGAGACGGCGGCGCTCGGGGCGAGCGAGTTCTGCATCGTGCTCGCCGTGCGGGGACCGGACGAGCGCACGCTGGCCCGCATCCTGGAGCTGGTGCCGGTGGTCCGGGAGGAGACCGGCCTCAACGTGGCGGTGAGCGCCGGCATCCTCGACGAGGACCAGGCGCGCCGGCTGGCCGAGGGCGGGGTCCACCGCTACAACCACAACCTGGAGACCGCCCGGTCGTTCTTCCCCGAGGTGGTGACCACGCACCGCTGGGAGGAGCGCGCCGAGACCTGCCGCCTGGTGCGGGCGCACGGCATGGAGCTGTGCTGCGGGGCGCTGATCGGGATGGGCGAGTCCGTGGGCCAGCGGGTGGAGCTCATGCTGGAGCTGCGGGCGCTCGACCCCACCGAGGTGCCGCTCAACTTCCTCATCCCCCAGCCGGGCACCCCGTTCGGCGGCCGGCCGGTGATGGGCGCCTGGACAGCCGTGCGGTGGATCGCCCTCTTCCGCCTCGCCCTGCCCGGGGTGGTCCTGCGCTACGGCGGCGGCCGGGAGATCACGCTGCGCGAGCTGCAGGCCATGGGCATGACGGCCGGGGTCAACGCCCTCATCGTGGGCAACTACCTGACCACCCTCGGCCGGTCGGCCGACGACGACCTTCGGATGCTGGAGGATCTCCGCATGCCGATCGGCGCCCTGACCGCCGCCATCTAGCCGGACCGTCGTCGTGCCGGGCGCCTACTGCACCGGGTGCGGGCGGCCGGGCGCCGAGTGCCCCGGCTGCTCCCGCGCCATCGACCCGCCCCGCTACTGCCCCGACTGCGGCCGGTGGCTGGCGGTGACGGTGAGCCCCACCGGCTGGGCGGCCCGCTGCCGGGACCACGGCGAGCTCGGCCCGGATGACCCGCCGAGGTAGGCGGCACGGAGGCCGGGCCAGCCG